>JAVVPD010000048.1:0-16295 GCA_036655975.1 Desulfovibrionaceae bacterium
ATGCGTGCTGGGAATGTTATTCCTGCGTAAAAATCTGCCCCCAGGGCGCCATTACGGCCCGCCCCTACGCAGACTTTGCGCCAATGGGCGGTACCTGTATCCCCATGCGCTCGGCTGACTCCATTATGTGGACAGTCAAATTCCGCAATGGCAACGTGAAACGTTTCAAATTCCCCATCCGCACAACCCCTGAAGGGTCTATTAAACCCTTTGAAGGGCATCCGGCGCCTGGTAGCCTTGAAGACGAATTGCTCTTCACCGAAACTTCCTTGACCGAACCCAAAACAGTTTTGGGCAAGAAGTTTGACGTTACTGAGGCTGACAAAACCCATACTGAAATGGAACACGGTCGCAGCTAGACCGCGCCTGAACGCTCAAGTGCGAGTAAGGAGATAAAATTATGCCAATGATTCCTGTGAAGGAAGCACCTAAGGGTGTTGCCATCGCTGAGCCGGTGGTGAAAGAACATGATGTGGACATTTTGATGGTCGGCGGTGGTATGGGCGTTTGTGGCGCCGCATTTGAAGCCGTCCGCTGGGCTGAACAGCACAAATTGTCCATTATGTTGTGCGATAAGGCTACTTTGGAACGTTCTGGTGCTGTTGCTCAGGGTCTTTCCGCCATTAACACCTATCTTGGCAAAAACGATGCTGACGATTATGTCCGCATGGTTCGTACCGACTTGATGGGTATTGTCCGCGAAGACTTGATTTATGACTTGGGCCGTCACGTTGACGACTCCGTGCATCTGTTTGAAGATTGGGGCTTGCCCTGCTGGATTAAAGACGAAAGCGGTCACAACCTTGACGGTGCTGCCGCCAAAGCCGCTGGCAAATCCTTGCGTAAAGGGAATGATCCCGTGCGTTCGGGCCGCTGGCAGATCATGATCAACGGTGAATCCTACAAGTGCATCGTGGCCGAAGCTGCCAAGAACGCTTTGGGTGAAGACCGCATTCTGGAACGCATGTTCATCGTAAAATTGCTGTTGGACGCCAAAACCCCCAACCGCATCGCTGGCGCAGTGGGCTTTAACCTGCGTGCCAACGAAGTACACATTTTCCGTGCCAACGCTGTGCTTGTTGCTGCTGGTGGTGCTGTAAACGTGTACCGTCCCCGTTCCACGGGTGAAGGCATGGGCCGTGCATGGTATCCGGTGTGGAACGCAGGTTCTACCTACACCATGTGTGCCCAAGCTGGCGCAGAAATGACCATGATGGAAAACCGCTTCGTGCCTGCCCGTTTCAAAGACGGTTACGGCCCTGTGGGTGCATGGTTCCTGTTGTTCAAGGCTAAAGCCACGAACTCCAAGGGCGAAGACTATTGCACCACCAACGCGGCTATGCTCAAACCCTACGAAGAACGCGGCTATGCAAAAGGCCATGTTATTCCTACCTGTTTGCGTAACCACATGATGCTTCGTGAAATGCGCGAAGGCCGTGGCCCCATCTATATGGATACCAAGACCGCTCTGTTGAACACCTTCGCCGCTTTGAACGAAGACCAGCAGAAACATCTTGAAGCCGAAGCTTGGGAAGACTTCCTTGATATGTGCGTGGGCCAGGCCAACTTGTGGGCCTCCATGAACATTCAGCCTGAAGAAACCGGCTCCGAAATCATGCCTACAGAACCCTATTTGCTCGGTTCTCACTCCGGTTGCTGCGGCATCTGGGTGTCTGGCCCCGACGAAAAATGGGTTCCCGAAGATTACAAAATCCGCGCCACCAACGGTAAGGTCTACAACCGTATGACCACCGTGGAAGGCTTGTTCACCTGCGCTGACGGCGTTGGCGCTTCTGGTCACAAGTTCTCTTCCGGTTCCCATGCTGAAGGCCGTATCACCGGCAAGCAGATGGTGCGCTGGTGCGTAGATCACAAAGACTTCAAGCCTAGCGTTAAGGAAAAAGCTGAAGATCTGAAGCAGTTGATCTATCGTCCTTACTACAACTTCGTGAAGCATGTGGGCGCGTCCACCGACCCTGTGGTGAACCCCCATTACATCTCCCCGAAGAACTTCATGATGCGCCTTGTGAAGTGTACCGACGAATACGGCGGTGGTTGTTCTACCTATTACACCACTTCCAAAGCACTGCTGAATACGGGTTTCCATCTGTTGAAAATGATGGAAGAAGATTCTGCCAACTTGGCCGCTCGTGACTTGCACGAATTGCTGCGTTGCTGGGAAAACTACCATCGCTTGTGGACTGTGCGTTTGCACATGCAGCACATTGCCTTCCGTGAAGAATCCCGTTATCCCGGCTTCTACTATCGGGCCGACTTTATGGGTCTTGACGACGGCAAATGGCATTGCTTTGTAAACTCCATCTACAATCCTGCTACCGGCGAAACCAAGATCTTCAAAAAGCCTTACTACCAGATTATTCCTGAATAATCATTTGTTTATCAACGGGGCGGCTGCATATGCGGCCGCCCTGCCCTATGCTGAAGCCGCCTCCTTTTGGGGGCATACTGTCGCCTGACGGTCTTGCAATTTCTGCCACACTGACGTGGACGCTGGGCTGTAATTTGGTATATTGCCCAGTTTTCACATCAGTGTGGAAGTTCTAACACAGGGAGGATATCCAGGATGTCCAACTCCATACTCGTCGTGGGCGGTGGCTTTGCAGGCCTAACAGCCGCCATTGAAGCGGCGGAATTGGGCTACGATGTGTATATCGTCGAGAAAACACCTTTTCTTGGCGGACGCGTGGCCCAGCTCAATAAATATTTCCCCAAACTTTGCCCTCCTTCCTGCGGTTTGGAAATTCAATTCCAGCGCATCAGGAAGAATCCCCACATCAAATTTTTTACCCAGGCCGAAATAACGGCTCTGACGGGCCAGAAAGGCGATTATACCGTCAAAGTTCATGTGAAACCTCGGCACACCGCACCCCATAATGTGGACTTTAGCCTGTTGGCTTCCACCTTGGACGGTGAAGTGTGCGATTCCTTTGAACTCGGCCTTGCCAAGCGTAAGGCCCTGTACCGCTCCATGCCCTTTGCCTTCCCCGGTCGGTATGTGCTGGATCCTGCGGCTCTGTCTAAGGTGGACGCCGCCAAGCTCAGTGCTAACCAATTTATTGATCTGAACGAACAGCCCCGCGAAGTGGAATTGAACGTGGGCTCTATTGTGGTTGCGACGGGCTGGAAGCCTTATGATTTGACAAAACTGACCAATCTGGGCGCGGGCAGTGTCAAAAACTGCGTGTCGAACATGCAGCTTGAGCGTCTTGCTTCTCCCTGTGGCAGTACCAAGGGCCATATTGTCCGTCCTTCCGACGGTAAAGCCCCCCGCAAAATCGCCTTTGTGCAATGTGCGGGTTCTCGTGATCAAAATCATCTGAATTATTGCTCTTACATCTGCTGCATGGCGAGCTTGAAGCAAGCCCTGTATGTTGTAGAGCAAAATCCCGATGCAGAAATAACCATCTTCTACATAGATCTGCGTACCCCCGGCCGTTATATTAAAGTGCTGGAAAAGGTCCAAGCCGCCCCCAATGTTAGATTTATCAAGGGCAAAGTGGCTGATGTACAGGAAGATGCGACCACAAAAAATGTGGTGCTTACTGTGGAAGATGCCGTGCGCGGCGAAAAGCTCACCCTTGCCTACGACATGGTCGTGCTGGCAACGGGCATGCAACCCAGTTTGGCGGGCGAACGCTTTCCCCTTCCTGTGGCGGTGGATGAAGACGGCTTCATCACCGGCGGCGAAGAAGCGGGAATTTTCGCTGCCGGCTGCGCGCGTATGCCCGGTGATGTGATGCGCTCCGCACAGTCCGCGACCTCTGCTGCCTTGAAGGCGGTTCAAACGGTGAAAGGGAGGTAGACGGCATGGCTACTAAAATTGGCGTCTATTTTGATCAACAGAATATTGGCGGCGGTCTTGACGTAGAAGCGCTTGCCGCTGACGTGCGTAAAAAATGGGGCGATCTTACCCCCGTGGTGAAAGTGGCCCCGGTGCTCGCAACGACCGTGGCTGATATGCAAGCCGACATGAGCGAACACGGCCTTGACGGTGTGCTCGTGTGCGGTACTAGCCCGCGTAATGACTGGAATATTTATACATTCCCCGGTGTGCAGGTTGAACGCGTGAATTTGCGCGAGCAATGCGTCATGGCCTATAAAAATCCTGACGGTTCTCTGCCTTCGGCTACCGTGGCCCCCGCGCTGTTGTTTGGTATGGCGCAAGACTATGTGAACATGGGCGTGGTCAAATTGCAAAAATCCACCCCCCCAGAAGCGGCCGTTATTGACGGCGTGAAGCGCGTTTTGGTGGTGGGCGGTGGCTGGACAGGCCTTTCTGCCGCGTGGCAGGTTGCTCAAACCGGCTATGAAGTGGTCATCGTGGAAAAAGCCGCGCAGCTGGGCGGGCATGTGCAGAACATCCCCCAAGCTTCGCCTTTGGCGGCTCCGTGGACGGAACCACAAGAATCCGGTCTGGAAGCTAAAATAGCGCAGGTGAAAGGGCACAAGCTCATCACTATCCATACTTCGGCCACTATGGCGAAGCTGGAAGGCCAGCCCGGCGAGTTTGTCGCCACGATCAAAACGCCCAATGGGGAAGTCTCCGTTGCTGTGGGCGCTGCCGTTGTTGCCACGGGCTGGACACCGCTGGACGGTTCCCACCTTGCCCCCATGGGTTACGGGGTGTTGCCCAATGTGGTGCATGCGGGTGAGTTTGGCAAAATGCTGCGTGAGGGAAAAATGAATTCCCAGCGCGTGGCTTTTGTGTTGGATACCACCATGGCGGAGGAAGCCGCACAGGCCAAAGCCGCCGCCGCTACGGAAGCACCCGCTGAAGCTCCCGCGCCTGCCACTGCCGCCGAAGGCGAAAGCCCCACCGGTTTTGTGAAGCAGGATTTGGAAAGCATCAAGCATTTGAAGTATTCCAACGCCGTGGCCTCTGTGGCTGCCTTGCGCTTGGCCAATGCCGTGTGCGATAAATTTGAAGGCGCACAAGTCTTCATTTTGTACAAGCACATGGGTTCCATCGGGCTGTTGGAACGCTATTATAAACATTCCCAAGATCGTCTGGGCATCATGATGACCAAGGCCGATGTTACCAGCATCCGTCAGAACAACAATTGCCTGACCGTGTCTTGTGCCAACACCTTGCTCGGCATGGACTTTGACATTGACGTGGACACGGTTGTCCTGCCCACGGGCATGGTGCCGACCACGGCTAAAGACGCGGTGATGCAATTTGCCTACCGTCAAGGCCCGGACTTCCCTGATCTGGATCTTTTTGACGGTTTCACCGACTCCAACTACATCTGCTTCCCCTACGAAACTCGGCGGACGGGTGTGTACGCTGCCGGCTGTGTGCGTCAACCCCTGACCATGGACGCCTGTGAAGAAGATGCCGCTGGCGCTGCCCTGAAAGCCATTCAATGTATCGAATGCGCTTCGCACGGGGTGGCGGTTCATCCGCGTTCGGGCGATTTGTCCTATCCTATCTTCAATTTTGTACGTTGCACCCAGTGCAAACGGTGCACAGAAGAATGCCCCTTCGGCGCGTTGGATGATGATGAAAAGGGTACGCCTAAACCGAATCCCGCTCGTTGCCGCCGCTGTGGCACCTGCTTTGGCGCGTGTCCAGAAAGGGTGATCTCCTTCTCCAACTATAATATCGACCAGATCGGTTCCATGATCCGTGAAGTGGTGGTGCCGAAAGACTTTAAAGTTGACGGCCCCCGCGTTCTCATTCTGGCGTGTGAAAACGATGCCTATCCCGCGTTGGATATGGCCGGCATGCGTCGCCAAGCGTGGAGCCCCTATGTTCGTGTAATTCCGGTTCGTTGTCTTGGCTCTGTCAACGCCATTTGGGTGTCGGATGCCATGTCCAAGGGCTATGACGGTGTTATGATGCTGGGCTGTAAGTACGGTGACGACTATCAGTGCCACTTCGTGAAAGGCTCCGAAATTTGTAACCGCCGTAAGGAAAACATTGCCGAAACGTTAGATCGTTTAGGTGTGGAACCCCAACGTGTGGAACAATTTGAAGTAGCCATTGACGAATACGACAAAGTTCCCCAAATGATCGACGGTTTTGTGGCACGCATCATCGCAATGGGCCCCAACCCGTTCAAGGGTATGTAGGAGGAAGGCACAATGGCACAATGTAAAGTTCAACCGGATATGGAGTTCATTCGTGAACTTCAGGCCGCTGGGGGCGAATCGCTCAAAAAGTGCTACCAGTGCGCCACTTGCTCTGTGGCCTGTCCCATATCTCCGGCCAACAATCCCTATCCCCGTAAAGAAATGATATGGGCCTCGTGGGGATTAAAAGAAAAACTCAGCAAAGATATTGACTTGTGGCTGTGCCACAATTGCGGCAATTGCGCGGATCTGTGCCCCCGTGGGGCCAAACCCGCCGACCTTATGTCCGCCGCACGCAATATGGTGTATAAAGACCTTACCCAGCCGAGTATTGTGGGTAAATGGATGAGTTCTGCCAAGGGGCTGCCCTTCCTGTTTGGTATTCCCGCCATTTTGTGGCTGGTGGTGTGGTGGATTCGGGCCGGCTTCAATGACGGTAACTGGTTCCCCCGCGCGGCTGACGGGCGTATTGTGTTTGGGCAGGTGTTTTATGGTGACTATACCATTGACCCCATCTTCATGATTACCTTCTTTGGTGCCGTGTTCATCATGTACCAAGGTGTCATGAAACTGCTTGACCTGTTCAAGCCCGAAGGCAAAGTGCTGATGCTTGGCAAGACCAAGCCTTGGTATCTTCATTTGATTGATGTGCTCAAGGACGAAGTTATCACGCATAAGAAGTTCAGTGATTGCGCTACGGGCCCTGCTGCCCCCGCCGCCAAGAGTGACGACAAAGAATGCTGCTGTACCAAAATTGCCAAAATTGACCGTAAATGGGGTCACATGGCGCTGTTCTACAGCTTTATCATTCTTGCCATTGTCACGGCTATCGTGGCGGGCGGGCATTGGGTGGGTAAAGTTATCCCCATGCTCAAGGTGACCACGCCTCTGGCTCCGGCTGATCCCATCAAGATTCTGGCCAACATCGGCGCGCTTGGCCTGTTGTTCGGTCTTGGGGTGCTCACCGTACGCCGTATGAAACTTAATCCTAAATACCAAGGCTCCAGCTTTTATGACTGGTATTTGCTGGGCATCATCTGGCTTGTGGGCGTGACGGGCATTTTGAGTCAGGTGTTCCGCCTGCTTGATTGCGTGACTTTTGCCTTCAGCGTGTACTACTTGCACTTGGTCTTTGTGTGGATGCTGTTCGCCTATTTGCCGTGGTCCAAATTGGGTCACTTTGTGTACCGCACCGCCGCCTTGACCTATGTGAGAATGGTAGGTCGTTCCTAAGCCCCACGGCTTACCAACGAACGATTTTTTTACGAACAATCGATCTCCTCAGGAGGAGGCCGTTATGTCTGATGTAGCTCGTAAAGTTTTTCCCATGGAAAATGTCCTCGCCCTTGTGGTGGGTAAAGAAGATGCTGATATCAAAGAACTTGTAGGGTACCTTGCCGGGCGCTCCATCGGGTGCTGCTGCTGCGCTAAAGCCCTTGCCCCCATGGCAACAGGCTGGCTCGCTTCCCTGTATCCCGCATTTATCAATATGGAATGGGACGCCACGACCCCTTGGGATGACTTCGTTGCCAAAACCAAAACCGCCGCTGGCGACAGTGTGTCCGTACCGCCCATGACTCCCGTGCTTCAGGCCCGCGTGGCTAAAGTGTTGGATGCCATTGCCGACGTGCAAGCCACACTGGAAGCTCAGAAGGCGGAAATCGCCACATTGACCGCCCGTGTAGAAGAACTGGAACCCTTTGAAGGCAAAGCCAGTGATCTCGAAAAGAAGTGCACCCAGCTGGAAGCCAAAGTCAAAACCATGACCACCGACATGGGCGGCCTACGTAAAGAACTTGTGCCCTTCCAAGGTAAAATTGCCGTGGATCAGCAGGGTCTTGAAGCTATTATAAAAGATGCCATTAAATCCAATATGAAAGGCCTTGTTGTTGGTGGTGTTGCCGGCGCTGTGGCTGGTGCCGCCGCCGCAGAAGCCGCCCCCGAAGAAGCCGCCAATGATGGTGGCCCTGCCGCTGACTTCGGCTTTGGAGCCTCTGGTTCCGACGGCGATGGCTTCGGCTTTTAAGAATTCACGAAACTGAGTATGAGGGAGGCGCTGCCTCCCTCATACGGATCTCTGGCAGGGGCCTCAGCTCCCTGCATCTCCGCGAAAGTCTGTATTTTTTAGCTGATTACAAAAGGCCTTCCCTCATGTGGTAGCACAAAGGGAAGGCCTTTTGGCGTGTTCTTAGGGCATTTTGCTATTGAAAATAGCTCAACGCTCTAAAAGGCTTTTTGCACCGAATGCGGGGGAAGGCTTGCCTCGCCGCCTTGATCGACCATGGATTGGACATCGTTGAGTTTTTCAAGCGCTTGGCGCAATTGGCGTTCCACGGTGTCGAGTTGGTATTGTTGCAGGGTGAGGGCCTCGTTGAGTTGCTTGAGGGTATTTTCTTGAAAGTAGAGCGTTTCTTCAAGGCGGGCCATGCGGGCTTGCAATTCTTCGGCGCTGGAGGGCATGGTTTATCCTTTGTTACGGGTGGGACGGGAAAAATCGGGGAAAGCAGGTTTTTTGGGGGCTGTTTTGGGAGGGCGGGTTGTTTTTCGTGGCTTTGCGGGGGTGAGGGGGGCTGTTTTGGGTTTTTTGGCGGCAATGCGGCGGGCCGCAGGGGTCATGTTGTCGTGACCGAAGTTAGGCATGAGGATGCGGTGCTGGCGCAGGCGGTCGGCATCGGTGCGGGCCACGGGAATTTCGTTGCCGTGGGGATCGATACCGCAATAATACATGGCGGTTGCCACGGTACCGGGGGTGGGGATGAAGCACTGAACTTGTTGGGGGCTCCAATGGCGGACAGCCAGCCAGTGGGCCAGCTCACGCATGTGTTCGTCGGTACAGCCGGGAAAGGCACTCATAAGATAGGGAATCACAAATTGTTGGCGCCCGTGCTGGTGGCAATTTTGCTGAAACGCCGTCAAAAAACGTTCAAACACGTCTAGGTCGGGTTTCCGCATCAGCTCCAGCACTTCTGGGCTGCAATGTTCGGGGGCCACTTTGAGCTGACCGCCGGTGAACTCTAAGGTATAGGCGCGCACGGCATCCTCGTCCGTGAGGGCCAGATCGGCACGAATGCCACTGGCAACGCGCACATGCTTAATTTTGGGCATTTTGGCAATAGTGCGGAGTAATTGTACATGTTTATGCTGTGGGGTGATGAAGGATTTGCACACTGTGGGGTGGCAGCAGGAGACACGGCGGCAGGTGGCGGTATTGAGGGCGCAGTGGCCTTGCCACATATTGGCGGTGGGGCCGCCCACATCGGTGATAGCGCCGGAGAATTTGGGCTGGCAGGCCATGCGGGACACTTCGTCAAGAATGGAGCCTTCAGAGCGCGAGGCAATGCGCCGCCCCTGATGCAAAGCTAAAGAGCAAAAGCTGCACCCACCGCCGCAGCCCCGGTGGCTGGTAATGCTGGTACGCAGCATTTCTTCCGCAGGAATGGGCTGAGTATACGCGGGGTGACTGGCCCGCGCAAAAGGCAAAGCGTACAGGGCGTCCATTTCGTCAGTGCTGAGGGGGGCGGCGGGGGGCGCGACGATGAGCGCGCGTTTGCCCACGGGCTGTACGGCGTAAAGATTGCCTCGGTGAACTTGGCGTTCGAGGCTTAGGGTGGCGTCCATAAGTAGGGCAGGCTCGGTCTCCATATCTTCATGGGCGGGCAGGGGCATAGGGGCACCATAGGTGTGGAGTTGGGCCGCCGTTTCGGGGCTGTCTATCCATACCGAACCGTGAATATGGGTCAGGGCCTGCCCTTGGGCGCAGCGCTGCGCGGTTTCAACAATAGCACGTTCGCCCATGCCATACAGGAGCAGATCCGCCTTGGCGTCTAGCAGGATGGAGCGGCGTAGGGCGTCGGTCCAAAAATCATAGTGGCTGATCCGCCGCAGGGAGGCCTCGATACCGCCAAGTACAAGAGGAACTTGGGGAAAGGCACGGCGGGCAAGGTTGGCATAGACTACACAGGCACGGTTGGGGCGGGCACCGGCCAGACCGCCGGGGGTATAGGAATCGTCATGACGTTTTTTGCGGAAGGCGGTGTAATGCGCCAACTGAGAGTCCAGGGCCCCAGCAGTGACACCCACGAATAGACGCGGGTGCCCCATGCGGGTGATGTCTTCCACGTCATTCCAGCGGGGTTGGGCGATGATGCCCACGCGAAAGCCGTGGTGCACCAGCCAGCGCCCCAAGAGCGCCACGCCAAACGCGGGATGATCCACATAGGCATCACCGGTAATGAACAGCACGTCCAAGTCCTTCCAGCCCAAGGCGCGCATTTCGGCTGGGGTCATGGGCAGGAAAGGCGGTTGCCTCATGCCTTTGGGCGAGGGGGTGACGGCTTCTTTCTGCGGGCGGACACCATGGGGCGCGTGGGAAAGGGGGGGCATCACAGGCGGAGCTGTCTGTGCCAAGGGGACAGGAAAGGGGGGTGGAGAAGGCCGCCGTGCTTTGGTCATAGTGTTCCTAATAAAAGTTTGGAGAGTGTGTCCGGCAGAGGCGGCAGGGGCCTCCTCTGCCGGTGCCTTATTTTTGTGCGGGGGGAGGGCTAATCATCATTGTTGGGGCGTCGTCACATTTAGGGCTGTTGGGCATGGCTTTGGGGGGCATGGCCCCGCCCATGCTGCCGCCCATACCTTGGGGAGTATTGGCGCGGCCCATGCTATGCTGGGTCATGAAGGCTTCCCATTCTTCACGGCTCAGGCTTTTGTCTTTATTGGCATCGATGCTGTCAAAGGCGGCTTGTTGCATTTGGGGGTAGAAGGTATGGAATTCTTCCCAAGTAATCTTACCGTCTTTATTGGTATCCATTTGGGCGAATTTGTCTTCGGCGTGGGCCGTGCCCGTCACCAGGGCGGAAAGGCCCAAGGTGATTCCCAAAAAAAGTGCTGCGGTGGCGTGTTTCATAGTGTCCTCATGATAAAAAAGTACATGCAAAAATGCGCTGTCTGTTAAGATATAAAGATGTAGGCCCCTCTGGCAAGGGCTAAATGTGGGGTGATTGTGCGTTATTTTTCACAAAGTATCTGCCCGCTGATAGAAGTGCCCAAGGGCGTGCCTTAGTATCGCTTACAGAATATGTGTAGTACCAACCTTGGAGGAAGTATGACAGAGCACAGTGAAACAACGCAAGGTCAATCTTTTTGGCACTATATGCGTGAAAATGTGCAACGCAACGGGCGTAATCCTGTGCGGGTGTATGGCGGTTTTTGTGTGGCATGGGGGCTGTTTTTTTTGTTTTGGACGGTTTTTCCCCCCTTTGAGGGGCTTTCCGTTCAAGGGATGACAGTGCTGGGCATTGTGCTATGGGCCAGCATCATGTGGGTGAGTGAGGCCATGCCCGTGGGCATAACGGGTATTTCGGTGCCAACATTGTTGCTCATTTCACAGGCTATCCCGTGGAAAAACAATAAGCCTCCCATGGAAATTATTTTTTCGGGTTTTACCAACCACGTTATTTGGCTGTGCCTTTTCGCCTTTATGGTGGGGGCAGTCATGCAATTGCTCAAGTTAGACAAGCGCATTGCGCTGGGCATTTTGTCATGGCTCAAGGCTTCGTCGGTGGTGCGGGTTATTTGGGGCATGTTTTTTGTGAATATCGTGCTCGGTTTTCTGGTTCCTGCAGCCAACGCGCGCGCGGCGACACTTATGCCGGTGGTGCAGGGCATTTGTAATCTCATGGGCGACACGCCCGCAGAGCGGGAGGCCAAAAAGGCCATTGTCATTCAGTCTCTCGTCTATGGGTCCATGATTTGTGGCATGTTTATTTTGACAGCGCACCTGCCGAATATGATTATGGTAGGCATTTTTGACAAGGGGGGCTTTCCCAATCTGAATTATTTCAACTGGGCTTCATTGCAATTACCCTATTTAGGGATGTTCGGATTGACGCAATTGTGGATCAATTATCATTTCAAAACGCGCGCTGTGGGTATTGCGGGCGGTGCCAAAGCTTTGCAGGAGCGTTATCAAGCCCTGGGCCCCATGACGCGGCCAGAAAAAATATTGCTGGGCATTTTCGCGCTGGCGGGAGTGCTGTTTATGACGGGCAAGGGCAGTTTTTTGGTGGAATTGCACCATCAGTCCTTGGGTGTCATCGGTTTACTGGGCATGCTGTTGTTATTTATCCCCGGTCTCTTGCCCTGTTCGTGGAAGTCGGTACAGGAAAAAACCATTTGGGGCACCTTTTTGTTGCTTGGGGGGGCCATGACCATGACCACGGCCATGTCGCAATCCGGTTTAGCCCAATGGCTGGCGGATAATATTCACGGGATGATTGTGGATATGACGTGGTGGCAGGCGGTGCTTTCCATGATGGTGGGCACACATATTATTCGCCTTGGCATGTTGTCCAATGTGGCGGCTGTAGCCATGCTGGCCCCTGTGGTTTTTGCTATGGGCCCGAAATTGGGCTTGCATCCGGTGGCCTTCACCTTGCTGGTGTGCGATACGGACACCTTTGCCTACATTTTGCCCACACAAATTACCGCTGCGGTCATTGCCTACGGGACGGATACTTTTAGTACCGCCGATTATGCCAAGGCGGGCATTGTATCGGTGTGCATCGCCATTGTGTATGGGGTGGTGATCATGGCCCCGTGGTACGCCTTTATGGGTTTGCCGGTGTGGAATCCTCACGCGGCGTGGCCCTTTTAACAATTAAGGAGAAAGCATATGGCAAATATATCTGCACAAAGCATGCGAGATTTCCATCCCACTTCGGTAAATGATGTGGAAGAGGTGGTGGTGGAAGCCGATCTGTTGATTATCGGCGGTGGCAATGCGGGCTGTTTTGTAGCGGTGGAAGCCGCGCGTGGGAACCCCCATTTGCGTATTGTGATTATGGAAAAGGCCGAGATCATGCGCTCCGGCGCGTGTGCGGCGGGCATGGATGCTATTAACACCTATATTCCTGAAGGAAAAACGCCGGAAGATCTTGTGCGTTGGAGCCGAGATCAGGTGGGCGGCGGCCCTTTGCGCGAAGATTTGGCGCTGTCCAATGCCCGTGAATTAAACCAGTGTGTGGACGAATTAGAATCGTGGGGCCTGCCCATTTTGCGCGACGCACAGGGCAAGGTGCGGTATCGTGGCAAGTGGGATATTTCCATTCACGGTGAGCAGCTTAAGCCTATCATGGCTGAACAGGCCATTGCCAGCGGTGCGGACGTGTACAATCGCGTTACGGCTACGGGGCTGCTCATGCACGCGGGCCAGTGCGTGGGGGCTACGGGCCTTGGTGTGCGTGATGGTAAGTTTTACGTGTTCAAAGCCCGTGCTACGGTGGTGACAACCGGTGGGGCGGGTACCCTGTACAAATCCTACACGGCCGATACGACCGACAGTGGCGCGCAAATCTGGATGTGCCCGTATTGCGTGGGCTCCGGCTATGCCCTCGGCTTTAGGCAAGGGGCGGAACTTACAAGCCTTGAACAGCGTTGGGTTGCTACGCGCACCAAGGATTTTTGTGGCCCCGTGGACACTATTTCCGTGGGCTATAACGCGCCCATCATCAACGCCAAGGGGGAAAAGGTTATGAGCCGCTACGCCCATCTGGGCGGGGACGCCGCGCCGCGATATATCCGCGCCAACGCGCCCATGGAAGAATGGTTGGCGGGGCGGGGGCCGTGCTATTGTGACACCACCCACTTGAGCCCTGAAAGGGCCAAGGACATGATGGAAGATTATCTGAACGAACGCCCTTCTTTTGTCCTTTTTCTTGCGAGCCGTGGGCAGGATGTGACCAAAGAACCCATTGAAATATATGGCTCTGATCCTTATATCCTCGGCGGGCATACGGGCGGCGGCTATTGGGTGGACGCTGCACGTATGACAACCGTGGCGGGCCTTTTCGCCGCCGGAGAAACGGCGGGGGGCAATCCCAATAAATTTGTGGGCGGCTGTTGTGCGGAGGGTAAGCTGGCGGCGCGTGGGGCTTTAGCCTATATGCGGGACGTGGCGCCTTGTGGACTGGACGTGCTTGCCACGGCTCTTGCGGCAGAAAAGCAGCGCGTGTTTCAGCCTTTGCTCACTAAGGCCGAAGAAGGGGTTCGCCCTGTGGAGATGAAAGAACGCTTACAGCGACTTATGGATGAATACGCGGGAGGCGTTTCGCAATATTATCGTACCAATGAAGAACGCCTCGACTATGCGTTGAAGCATATCAAAATATTGCAATCGCAATTTGTGTATTTGCGCGCGCAGGACGTACACGAATTGATGCAAGCACATGAAACTATTGATAGAGTTGATGTAGCAGAGGCTGTAGTGCATCACTTAAAAGCGCGCAAGGAAACCCGCTGGGCTGGCTGGCAGACTCGTCAAGACTATCCCGAGCGGGACGATGTGCATTTTAATTGTTTTGTAGAATCGCGGCGTGATCCGAGCACGGGTACGGTGGAAACCTTCACGCGGCCCTATGAAAAAATTGTCGCAGACGCCCCCAAAGACAAATAAGGTCTTATATACCAAAATGGAGAGCTAGGTATGCCCCCAAGAATTACAATAACAAAGTGTACCGGTTGCGCCGGACGCAGCCAGTCGTACTGTGAAGAAGTGTGCCCCGGCGATTTGATGGCGGTCTCGGTCGCAACGGGTAAGGCCTATTGCCGTGCTCCCGGCGAGTGTTGGGACTGTATGTCTTGCATCAAAATGTGTCCTTCTGGGGCACTAGAATTACGTATTCCGTATCAATTAGGCTATTTCAAGGCCACATTACGCCCGATTATGGGCAAAAATTCCATTACGTGGAAGTGCAAAGACATCCACGGGAACGAGTCTACCTATAGCTATAAAAATAGACTGGTCGTCAAATGACCCTTACGCCAGACTGAGCCGCTGAATGTTGCCGCCCCGCGATTTTTCGTGCGGGCGGCAAAGCCTTACAGCGCGGGAGAACCATATGAACACGCACTGGTATTTGCACAGCAAGGATTTTTTTGACGGTATTGCCCGCGAAAAAGCGTTATTTTTGGCCCAGGCCCAGACCAAGATCCTTGCCAAGAATGATATGATTTTTTTTGAAGGTGATACCGGAACAGCATGTTTTTACATTGCTTCTGGCCTAGTGCGTATTTTTAGTCTGACCGATTCTGGGAAAGAGCCGATCTTTTTTTTACGCCGACAAGGGGAAATGTTCGGCCTGTCTGAGGTTGTGGACGCCTGTTCCCGCAAAGCCAATGCCCAAGCCTTAACACCGGTCGTCTTACACCGTATCGAACGTGACGCCTTCGAGCGTTTGCTTGCAGAAAATTATTTATTAACTCGCAAGGTTATTAGCGTAATGGGCGCGCGTATCCGTTATTTGGGGGATCGCATCAGCGCCCTCATCGCTTGTACGGTGCGGCACAGGCTGATTAAACTCTTGCTGTCTCTGGCCTATGAGCACTTACCGGATGCGGCCTCATGGCAGAGCGCCGTGACCATTGATCTGCTTTTGTCGCAGGAGCAAATAGCCGCCCTAACAGGTTCCACGCAGCCGACAATCAGTGATGCTTTGCAGCACTTACAGCGCGAGGGTTTGATTGCCCTTTCACGTCGGCATATTACCGTGCTTAAACCTTTGGCCTTGTTAGAACTGGCTGAATTCGGTCAGCAAATTCCGTAAACGCGCGCTGTCTGCGCGATTCAGTACCAAGAGGGCATAAATAACGCAAATGCGGGGCCTATAGTTTGCGCTATTGCGCGTTTTTTTGCGCGTTTTTTCACGTTCGGTGCATGACTGGAGGTAAAAAGCGCAAATATCGCGGGGAGTAGCGCAATAGTGCGAAATTTTTTTCGGTCAGGCTTTTTCTCCGTGTTGCGATAAATGGGGGCATGTTTTTTATAAGCTGTAAGTATTTAATATTTTTTTAAGGACTCCCCCAAACAAAATTGTGCAAAAATGTACCTGTGTGAATTTAGGCACAAGTTTTGCTACTGTCTTGCCCAAGAAACACGCATGGCTGGGCCGCTGTGGCCCATTCTTGCAGGGAACACCAAAGACCGAAGAACTTTTATTTACAGGAGGATGGCATGAAAAGATTGCATACTCTTTGGGTCACGGTTCTGGGCCTGATCTTGTGCATGCCGGTGTACGCTTTGGCCGCCGGCGGCGGCAAAACTGCGGATGTGGTTATCGTGGCTGATACACGCCGCCTAGACGGTATCATGTTATGGTGGGCGCAAATGTATAATGATAGTCATCTGTATTTTACTATTCTGACGATTA
>JAVVPD010000049.1:0-15661 GCA_036655975.1 Desulfovibrionaceae bacterium
AGGGGCAGATCAAAGTGAAATTTGCCGTCTGGTGTAAGATATTTTCCTTCGCGAAAATGGCAGCCTGTCAATTCCGCAGCGTTGTTTTCATACAAAGGCCAGACAAGTCCGTCGGGGGACTGACGCAGGCGTTCGAGGGTCATGCCATGCCATGAGGGGATACGTGTGCGACACATTTCATACAAATCTGCCGGCTTTTCAAAGTGTGGATAGGTTTCCGGCGCAATGGCGCGGCCAAGGTCGCGGTAGAATTGCCAGCACGGTACGCAGTCGCCCGGTGCTGCCACAATTTTTTCACGCCACTCCACCTGCTTTTCCATGGCGTAGTGTGAGCCTTCGCTTTCCGTGCCAAAGGTGGCGGGAATGAACAAGGTAGCCACGTCCATTTCTTCCGTCATAAAAAAGCCCCGATGCACAACAAGGGGTACTTTTTTGATGGCTTCGGCAACATTTTTTGCGTCAGGATAGCGTCTGTAGCTGGAATTAAGAAAAAGAACATCAATAGAGCCTTTTTTCATAGCCGCAGTGAGCCGACGGAAATTGACACTTTTGCCCTTGGCCTTGCCACAGAGCATGTCTACAAATTCAGTACCACCTTCCGGCTTTCCTCCTTGCATATTCAGGATGCCGCATCCTTTGCCGATCATATTTCCGGTCAAAACTTGTAGGGACGTGATGGCGCGTACCGTTGTCATCCCATTGGTATAGCGGGAAAGCGCTCCTCCCATCCATACGATGGTGGAAGAACTTTGCGCTAATGTGGCATAAAAAGCGTGAATAGCATCTTCAGCAATGCCCGTAGCGGCACTCACAGCGGGTATTGTCCACGGTTCGGCATATTGCTGTAATTTGTCCACCCCGGTGCTTGTGGCAGCCAATGCGGCGGCGTCATAGGCACCGGTCTCCAGTACAAAGTGGATGGCCCCCAAGGCCAGCGCACCGTCCGTACCGGGTATGGGCATAAGTTGGCGTGAACACCATTGGCTGGTGCGGGTTTTGCGGCAATCAATATAAATCATTTCCACGCCTTTTTCCTGTGCTTTCATGAGCCAGCGCGTGTAGGGCGGATAGAGTTCCGTAATATTCGCGCCCCAGATTACCAGAGTTTTGCAATTGCAAACTTCATCAACGGTCGTGGAGGACGCGCCAGAACCAAGGAGCATACCCTGTGTTTGTGCGGAAGTGCTGATACACACTTCACCCGGAGGCATGATATTGACGCAGCCCGCAGTACGCATGGTCATCAGGGCGGTGAGCTCACTTTCACGACAGTCCCAAAGGGGTTCGGTCATTGCCAAATGTTCGCCAATGCTTTCGCCATAGCGAGTACGCAAGGCCAACAGCGTGTCCGCCACAATGCTTACGGCTTGGCTATAGCTGATTTCTTGCCACCCTTGTGCCGTGCGGCGCATGGCTTTGGTCAGGCGGTGGGGGCTGTTCATAAGGTCAATGACAGAAAGTCCCTTGGGGCACATAGCACCGCCTGTCCAGCGATTGCCCGTATCCCCAATGATGGTGCGGATGCGGTCACCTTGAGGCGTGCTTTCTACAAGAGCATGATAGGTGCAGCGGGTTTGGCAAAAAGGGCAGAATCCTTTAATTTTTCGCACCGCCATGTCAGGCTTGCGTGCGGGGGGGGCGGCCTGTGCGGAAAAGGGAAGCGCAAGAGTGCTGGAAGCTGCTATTTTTAGAAAAGACCGACGAGAGCAGGAAAAATGTGTGTGTGACATAATTTTACCCAAGGGAAAAAGGACTTCAATGAATATCTAGAGCCGTTCATGCTTTAGTTGATACGACCGTCGCGTTTTAATTCCGCATACCACAACGGGTTGTGATGACGGATAAAATTTTCAGGTACAAAACCGTGCACCATGGAGAGGAGAGCGGGTTTTTCACCGGGGGCCAGTGCCGCCATATAAATATGCACAGGAAGAGCGACTCCCATGCAACCCGCAGCGATAAAATGCACCAAAATGGCCCACTGTATCCAAGAGCTTTCCTCTATGGCGGGGCTGCACAACAGGACAATACCGCTGAGAATAAGTATCACCGAAGCACTTACAGCAAGAATAGCCACATATTTTTGACCCGCATTGTAAAAGCCTTGTGGTGGGAGTTCCCCAGAAATATGCAGACGGCGCAACAGCGTTGGCCCTAGTATCAGCGTTAGGGCCTTGCGCCAACACCAGAGGGCATCCTGTGCTGGGGAAAGCCGAAAAATTTCACGCAAAAAGGGTAAGGAGACAGTGCGGGCTGCGTAGAGCGCGCCTATTCCGCAGACTGCCGCCCAGAGGACGCCGATGCTTTGATGCAGATGAAGTATCGGTGCCTCTCCCCAGAGGGCAGGCCACCATGCGCCAACAGGTTGTGTTTCTGGATTGTCCAAGAGGGCAAAGCCGGAGGCTAACAAAAATACCCAGCAAGCGGCATTGAACCAATGTAAAAATAGGGCTATTGTTGTATGACGGCGGATAAGTAACACGTGTCCTCCTAAAGATAGGGCCGCATCAAGGGCGACTGTTCTCACATATACGCGCTTCAGGGTTTATCGGGGAAAAGTGCGTAAAATTCTTTAAATAGGAGTGCGGCTTTGGCCCGCACTTTTTCTGCACTGAGGATAGCTATGGGGTGTGGCACGGCCAGTGCTGTCAGCGGAGGTACCCGCATATTTTGACAGACATTGGCATATGTTTTGTAAAAGGGTTGGGTCACTAAGGCCACCGTGGGAATATTTTGCATTTCCAGTAGGGCCGTTTCAACAGCCATCCATGCGGCACACACGCGGCAGTCACCCGTGGCAAAAATAACAAGACCAGGCTGAAGGGCGCGTATTTCGTGCGTGGCAAGTTCTGCCTCCTCCATCGTATGCGGGACGCCAAAAAATTTTAGTGGCTTTCCCCCTGTGGTAATAAAGCGGACGCTCGGTACTTTTTTGCGGAGTAATGCGGCAAAATCGCACAGTAAAATATCTCCATTATGTTTACCGTTCCAGATAAGCAGGACAGGCACATTGTGCAAAGAGCTTGGGAAGGGTGCTTTGCTGTATATGGGGGCTAGGTCACGCCATAGAAAAAGAGCATTCCAGTCATCGCTCGCTGCGGAAGCTGTATACGGCCATAAGCATACCATGAGCGCTATGATGGACAGGCAGCGAAACAGAATGTGCTTCATGACGTCCATCTCCTTTGCGCGCCACCGGTATTTCGCCGGTGGCGCGGGACGGGCATGTATTATTTAAAGGAATCTTTCCCAGCCAATGTTTCATCATACATCTTGCTATAATAGCGCTTGATGAAATGATCAGTGGAGCGGCAGGCTTTACCGATGACAAGGTCAATATGCTTGCCGTCAGCGCGGGTAGCTAAGTTAGGACTTTTTTTACCACCAGCGGTTTCAATGTGCCATGCTTTAACCTGTTTACCGTCAAATTCGTCAATAACAATAGAGAACTGCTTGTTTGGACCAACAAAAACTTTGTTGGCTTCCCCGTCGAGTACGATTTCCTTGGCGTTTTCAACCATGATTTCGTGGGGGAATGTGCAGGTTGCTCAGGTTTCTGGACGGGCTAAAAAGCGGGCATCAACCGCCCAAGGAGACCCGTCCGTAATTTTGGCCACATCCGTGTACGCCACAAGGGACACCTTACCGTTTGCTACGGGCTTGTCCTGCTTGATATTCAGGTTCAAGGACACGGAGCCGTCTTTGGACATGGTCCAAAATTGATCGCGTGCCGTCATGGACATGGGCATCCACTGCATGTTTTCAGGGGTTTTAGCGGCAAATGTTTTGCTAACCGTACCTTTGCCGTCAGAAATTTTCACGGTGACGGCGCCTGTAGGGGTAGCAATTTTTGTCACTTCTATCGTGGCCGTACCGGCCGTGAACTTTTCCCCCACAGCGTAGCTGCCGACGATAGGCGCATGGGGGAAATGAACACAGCTGAACAGCTATCCGTAGCAATTTCGCGCACTTTTACGCCATCAGCGGAGATGGAGTCTACAATGATGTGGGTACGACCAACGCTAGCCACGTTGCTGGCGTAAATCATTTCAGAAAGCTTGTTTTTTGCCGTAGGGGTGGTGTGCCCTAAGGGATCCTTGCTCTGTTGAGCCAGGCCGCCTTTCGCAATATTTGTCATCAGGGGGCCAGCATAGACGGGGAAGGTCATACCATAGTAGTTCCCCGTGGTTTTCACCAGCTTGAAAGTGGCACTACCCGCGCCTTCAATGCCGTAGGTATCGGCTTCAATCATGCTCAGTTGCATGCCTCGAGTTTTGTTGGCATTGAGGGGGATGATCTGATTTTTTTTGAAGCTCACATTACGCACAACGTCACGGGTGTACTGGTCGGTGATGACGTAGAACATTTTCCCGGCGATGGTAATGGGTTCGGCATCAAAGGGATGCCAGTTTTCGGAGCGGGCCGTGGTGTACAGACCACCGGCCGGAATGATGATTTTTCCGTCTTTAATGGAGCTTTGCCGAATGACAACACCATCATTAATGGTGCGACTGAGGCCAGACAGGGTTTTTTCTTTCTTGTTATTCACAAGACCGGGCATTTTTGCCAGCACAGCGGCGTCCTTAGCCGGAGAGGTCATCACGACCGGTCCTTGAGCTGTTGCCTGTGCCGTGCTGCATACCGTCAGCGTCAACATTGTGGCGAGGACGGCTTTGCCCGTAATCCGGAGCAAAGAGCAATACATAAGAGTTTACCTCCTGTTGCGGGTCGCGCTTGTTGGGTTTTTTTTACCCGGTACGTCTTCATCCACTGAAGACGCGCGTGATCCAGTTATTCTATCTGGAAACGCAGTTTAGCAATTGCACTCTGCGCCTTCGATAGCTTCAATCTTGAGCACTTCTTGAATTTTTTTCAGGACATCGGGGGTGACCCCTTTAACTTCCAGCAGTTCATCCATTTTTTTTACATCGCCAACATTTTCGCGGTATTCTACAATACCTTTAGCCAGTTCCGGCCCAACGCCGGGTAAGGCGGCCAATTCTTTTTCGGTTGCGGTATTAACATTCAACTGATCGGCCGCCATGGCGGGGGCTGTCAGCGCGCAGCACAGTATGAGAACCAGAACGAGAACTTTGAAAAAATGCATATACTATTCTCCTTTGCGACATCCGCCAGAGGCGGTGTGGGTATAAAAAAGTGAGAAAACAAAAAATCTGCCCATGTGTGCAGGAACGGCAACAGAAATCTGGCTGAACCTAGAAACACATTGACAGAATTTTGTAAGTAAAAAATCAGTAAAGTGTAAAATTATTGTAAAGATGCTCTTTTTTTCACAATAGATATTTCCGGTGCGGGCGTTTTTACGTCTATTGGCAAGCGCAGGGTTACCCGAAAGCCGCGCGGCAGAATATTTTCGCAGGTGAACGTACCGCCGCAAGCCTCCGCACAATGTTTGACAATAGAGAGACCAAGACCGGAACCACCGGGATAGCGGCGGGCGCGTTTGCCCCTGTAAAAAGGCTCGGTGATATGGGGAAGATCTTCCACCGTGACACCGGGGCCGCAGTCTTCCACGGTAATATCGAGCATGGTGCTTCCTTCCCGCAGATTGATGGTAATGGGGCCTTCTGTGCCCGCATAGCGCACGGCATTGCGGATGACATTGCCGAGTGCTCGGCGCAGGCAAACGGGGTCGGCCAGCACATGACATTCGGCTGTTTGGGCGATACGCACATCCGCAGTATTTTTCTCTTGTCTGGTGATATCTTCCAGCATAGTGCACAGGGCTATCCGCTCACGTACAGGCGTATTGGGGATAGCTTCAGAACGTAAATATCCCAGTAAATCTTCAACAAGTATGGAAAGTTGTTCCGTCTCTTCTGCCAATTGTTGGGTACGCTTTTGGGCATCTCCTTCAACGCGGTTTTCCAGTACGGCAAGGCCCAGTTTCAAACGGGCCAGCGGAGAATTGAGCTCATGAGCAATTTGGCGCAAGAAACGCCTTTGCCCATGAACCTGTTGGTAGACTTTTTCTGCCATCACCGCCGTGGCCCGGAGGAGTGTGCCAAGCTCATCGGTCCGGTTTCCGCCTGCTTGGCGCAGAACGTCTTTTGATGAGCCGGAAAGCGCCGTAAAGTTGCCGGCGGCAAGCTCCCGAGTGGTACGCGTCAACGAAACAATAGGGCGCATGAGTGCATGAACAAAGGGATACCACCAGAGAAAAGAAATCATCAGGCAGGCGGCCAAGGCCCAAAAAACCCATGAGAGAATAAAAAAATGTCCATTGCCGGTAACGCTTGGGGCTGCGGCCGCGAGCAGAGCGTAACAAACTGTGCCGTCTTCAGCAGAGAGCAGGATTGTTCGTGCGTACCAGTATTCGGCATTTTCTCCATCATCCGCGCGCATAAAAATGGCGTACTGTTGCGGAATAATCCCCGCTTCCAGTTCTACACGGGGGGTGATGCTAGATTCTGCGCTTTCAAGATCTTCCGGTGTCGCGCAGAGGGAATAGGGCGGGCGGGGAATGCGTAAGGCAGCCTCAAGCAGGGAAGGGGGCAAGGCGTGCCGCGTTATGTTATCCACATCTAGCCTTTGTAACAGGAAGCGAAGACCGTATTCGGTAGAAGCTGTTTGTAACGATTTTTCTCGTTCCGCCATATTTTTATACTGAAGCTCGGCAACCGTTGTCCGAAAAATTTCACGAATGTCGCCATTAAAAAGTTGCGGGGGGTAGAGGTGGTCTGTTGTGCAGAACAACAGTGCCATGCCTGTGAGCAGGCAGAGCAGTGCCAGCAACACAACGTTGGCAATGGACCAGAGGAAAAATTTTTGATACAGTCCGAAGCGCATATTTTTTCCAAAAGTTACACAGGATTTTTAGTAAAGCAGTAGCCCGCCCCACGAACTGTACGTAAATGACGCGGATTTTGCGGGTCATCGCCCAGTTTGCGGCGCAGGGAGGAGATGTGCATATCTACAGAGCGGTCAAAGCGCGAGCTTTCTCGGCCCAGCAGCTCCAGTAATTGGTCACGGCTGTAGACGCGGCCGGGGTGTTCTGCCAGCGTGTACAGCAGGCGAAATTCCAATAGTGTCAGTTCCAGTATGCGTTGGTCTAGGGTGGTGGTAAATGTTTGCTGGTCCATGTGCAAGCCCCCGACAGAAATAGCTGTATTTACCGAGGGTTCAGACGACTGGGGCGTGCGTCGGAGGACAGCACGTAAACGGGCCAGCAATTCTCGTGGCGAAAATGTTTTAGGAACATAGTCATCCGCCCCCATTTCCAAGCCCAGAATTCGGCTGAGTTCTTCATCTTGCGCGGAAAGAATGACCACAGGCACTTTATGTTCCCTTTGAAGTTCTCGCAGAACGCTCAACCCGTCTATATCTGGAAGCATCATATCGAGTAATACTAAGTCAAAATGGCTTTTTGTGAATGCGTCAAGCCCCTCATGCCCTGTATGGGCTAAATGCAAATGAAAGCCAAAAGGCTCTAAATAGTCACGCAGTAGGGCGCAAATTTTTTCGTCGTCGTCAATGAGCAGTACGTCCATCATACAAAATCTCCAGGCAGACCTTATTCTCACAACACTGTTTGCAGTGAAAGTATAGTCAATTATGGCTATAAGGCCAAGCAAAGGATACGCTGATAAAAACTGATTTTTGAATTATGGGGGGGACTCTGCTTTGGGGAGGGCTGCTTACGGAGCTACGCGTACTAGCCTTGATAGCGAGCGTAAATAGCTTTTATGGTCTCTTCCACGGTTAAAAAAGCTTCCACGACTTGTGGATCAAAATGCGACCCCGCGTTGTTTTTGATGAAAGCCACGGCATCCTCCCATTTCCATGCGGCTTTGTAACAGCGGGCAGAGGTTAGCGCGTCGAACACATCAGCCACGGCGGTAATCCGAGCGGGGAGGGGGATATCTTCCCCCGCAAGTAGGGGAACGTCGCGATCCCCCGTATAGCCGTGCCCGTTCCATTTTTGGTGGTGGTGCCTGGCTATTTCTTTTGCCATGCAGTCAATCAGTTCACTGGCATGGGGAAAAAGCTTGCTTCCGGCAGCGCAGTGCGTCTGCATGATGGCAAATTCTTCAGCAGTCAATTTGCTGGGCTTTTTGAGTATTTCGTGGGGAATGGCAACCTTGCCCAAATCATGGAGCATGGCGGCAAGGCGTATTTGGCTACGGGTTACTCGGCGGGTGTCGATATCAATATTGTTTTTTTCGGCGATAACTTGGTAGAGTTCCGCAGCTATGGCCCCCACGCGTTCCACATGTGGGGCTGTTTCTTGGGGATCGCTCAACGCAGCCATTAATTGCATGCGATAGATCATTTCTTTCGCCATGAGGCTGCGTTCTACCGCATTTACGGCCTGCACGGCCAGTACGCCTAATATCGTAGCCACTTCATCGGGAAAGGGGACAATTTTGCCGTCTTGCATGCTGTT
Source organism: Desulfovibrionaceae bacterium (assembly GCA_036655975.1). Taxonomy (GTDB): domain Bacteria; phylum Desulfobacterota; class Desulfovibrionia; order Desulfovibrionales; family Desulfovibrionaceae; genus CASQEL01. Next base: position 8,408 of record JAVVPD010000049.1, read on the forward strand.
AATCAGTTGAATCACGCCCAATGTGTTGCCGTGTTTGCCTATCAGCGGCAAGCAGAAGACAGAAACAGTTTTGTAGCCGGTGACATTGTCAAAATTTTCGTTAAAGGAAAAGGGCATATCCGAAGGAAGTTGGCGCACATCGGCTAAATTCAGCATGTTGCCGTAGGTGGCACAATAGCCGGCGATGGAATGGGGATCTATGGGGAGGCGCGCGAGGGCATAGGAGTATTTATAGGCCAGATCTACGGGGAAAAGCGTATCGTTGTGGGTGTAGGCAAAGACAAGTTCGTTATTTTCGACAATGAAAACGGTTCCCGCATCAGCGGATGACAGGGTGCGGGCTTCCAACAGAATCCTGTCCAAAATGGTACCGATATCGTCAAATTTGGATAATTGCTGCGAAAATGTGGAAATCCACGTAAGAATATCTGGCAGAAATTTATGCATGATACATCCTGTTCATAAAGGATCGTAGAGTATTCCTTCCGTAGCCATGCACATCCGTACGGGACTAGCGGCAGAGGCTTGGCGCATTTTTTCCAGCATGGCGTCTAGCGCAGCGTCTGTGCGGTACGGCGCGTGATGGCAGATGACCATGGTTCGCGTACCTGCCTCACGGGCAAGTTGTGGTAACATTTCCATGGCAGTGTGACCCCACCCGTGATGTTTTTGATATTCTTCATGGGTATAATGCCCCTCTGCAAAAATAATATCCGCCGCATGCAGGAGTTTTTGGGCTATTTGGTGGCTACGTTCACTGTGTACTTCCCAATCGGGAATAATGCAGGCGCGGGAGTTTTGAGATTGCAGGGAGAAAGCATGACAGAGGCAGGTATGTGGTACAATGGTTGTGGTGACGGTCACATCGCCAATAATGATAGGGCTATGTGTGTCCAATTCCCGCACGTCCCATTGGCAGAGCAATTGTGTAGGTTTAAGGGGAAACAAGACTCCGGTGAACAGATGATCTAAAAAATTCGTGCAGCCTTTGGGGGTGTGGAAATGGATTTTCCACGCGGGATTGTGCAGAGGTGCAAAAAAGGGTAGGCCTTGGATATGGTCTAAATGCAGGTGGGAAATGAGGATATGCGCTTCGCCCCCTGAAGCTGGCAGGGCATTACCCAAACCATATATGCCCGTACCCGCATCGATAATAAGGTATTCTGCTCCTGTATGACGTATTTCAAAACAGGTGGTATTTCCCCCATATTTTTGCATTTCTGGGGAGGTGATAGGAATAGATCCGCGTACACCCCAGGGAAGTATCTGCATGCTTGATCCTTCTACGTATTGTCGAGACAAAATTCTATCACTATGCATCACCGTAGTGTTATATATTCTTTCAAATACCCCGCGCCCAAAGGCCGGCATTATTGCTGTAAGCGAAGTTGCCTGTAGGTGGCATAGGCTTCGCGCATGGCAACATACGGATCAACGGCGGATTTATTGATATCTTCATACAGGGTGAGGATGTCGTCCAGCGTATTGAAGCGCAAGCCGCCGGAAACAGCAAAAGCGGCTTCCCAAGGCTGTAGATAATAGGTTGGATCAAGGAAACAGTCGGCGGCAAGACCGACAGAATCACGGGCAGAACTGGGGCCGATAATGGGCCACACCACATAGAGACCCTGCCCAATACCCCATACACCGAGGGTTTGCCCAAAATCTTCGCCCGAGGCATCAACGGGGACGATGGCTTTGGCTCCTTTGGCAACGTCGATCAATCCGCCAAAACCCACTGTGGTGTTAATCATAAAGCGTCCGAATTCCACTCCCGCCGCATTGGGCTTGCCTTGTAAGAGGGCGTTGATGAAGCGGATGGGGAACAGCAGGTTAGAAAGCAAATTTTTGAGCCCGGTTCGAAATTCGGAAGGGGTAACATAGGCATAGCCCGTATAGAGGGGGCGTGCTACGTACAGATAAAAAATATCATTGAATTTAAACCAGAACCTGTTCCAAGGCTCCAAAGGGTCACTGATGGAGATGACGGGGGCATCGTAATCGTCCAGCGGTTCTTCCACAGAAGAGTTTTGCCGATGTGGATAGACGGATTCACTAGAAGCGGGGATGCTGGTCATCATGCGGGAGGGGCGGGCGTTGGAGGAAGAAGTATCGTCTTGCCCTTCGGTATGTTGACTTGTGGAAGCAGGCACTGCGGGGGAATCTGTTTTTTTGGACGCGCATGCGCCCAATAAACATAGGCTGCATAGCAGCACCACACAGGGGCTTATGACAAAAAAATTATTTTTGTACATTGCTGCGTTCCCGCATGTCTTGCGCTTTCTCGTCCACACGCTGAATGAGCTGATCAACGGAATTTTTGCTCAAAATATCCTGAAATTGGGTGCGATAGTTTTTCACCAGACTGATACCTTCTACCAGAACGTCGTACACAAACCACGATCCGTTCTTGGGTAACATCCGGTAGGCAACAGGGATAGGTTTGCTGTCCTTGAGCGTCAGCAAGGTCTGAATTTCTACCCTTTGGGCAGCACTATCACTTTTGTCACCGGTATAGACGATTTTTTCCCCATTGTATTTATCAACTTTGCCCAGATAGGTATAGATTAATAGGTCGGCAAAAGCGGTAGAAAAGCGCTGCTGTTGGTCGGGAGTGAACGAGCGCCACGCTGGGCCGACCGTCCGCATGGAAAATTCTTGAAAGTCAAAAATGGTGCGGACTTCTGCCTCAATAGTTTTATTGAGGACTAAGCGTTGCTGCGGATCAGGATAGGCAGGATTCATGACCACAGCCAAAATTTTGTTAACCGCAGTTTCTAAGGTTTGATGCGCCACACTTGAGGAAGCGCTTGCTGGTGTGTTGCCAGCCAGTATAAGCAAGCAGACTAAGGTGAAACTCAAAAAAGTACGTTGAACCATGACTATACGCCTCCAAAAGCATATTTGCCAATCAGGGATTCAAGGTCGACAGCGGATTCAGTTTCGTGAAGTTCTGCACCGCTTGCCAGAATCTGTCCAGAGCCGCCGGGCGCTATATTGACGTATTTGTCACCGATAAGTCCACTGGTTTTGATAGAGGCGATGGTATCTTCCGGTAAGTGCAAATCCGTATTGAAATGTAAAACAATAATGGCTTGGGCGTGTGCTGCATCAACCTGTATGGCGGATACGCGTCCTACAGGCACGCCCGCAAGTTCAATGTCTGCCCCTACGCGAAGACCTGAAACAGAATTGAAACGCGCCGTTAGTTGATAGCCTTTGTCGGCAATGATTTCCATGCGTCCTAATTTAATCGTCAGGTAGGACAGGCAGACTAATCCCAAGAGGACAAAAATGCCTACGGCAATTTCACGGGTTGTGGTCATATGCGTATGATCCTTTTATCTGTAATTATTGTATATTATGAGGCTTAACTGTCAAGCCAAATTTGCAGGGCCTTTTGTACTGTAGGGCTTAAAGCCGTGTAGGTTGTGCCGTGGTGCTGTTCGGCCTTGCGCTGTAAAAAATGCTGTAGGTAAGGATCTGTTGTTGCCAATAATTCTGCATAGGAACCGCTGAATACCGCAGCGCCAGCGCGGAGCACTAATACGGTGTCTGCAATGTTGGCAAGACTAGCAAGGTCATGACTGACCACGATAATACTCATTTGCGGATAGCGTTGCCGCATCTCAAGCAATAATTGATCCATTTGCGCTGCGGTGATAGGGTCAAGGCCCGAGGTTGGCTCGTCGCATAAAAGAACCGTAGGCTCGGTGATAATGGCCCGTGCCAGCCCCGCACGCTTACGCATGCCCCCTGAAAGCTGGTGGGGGTAATAGTGGGCAAATTCTTCCAAGCCCACCAAGGAAAGTGTACGTAATGCCGCTTGATGAATAGTTTTTTTGTCAAGACGGGTGTGTTCTTTCAGTGGTAGGGCAACATTTTGCGCCAAGGTGAGCGCGCCCAGCAAAGCACCGTCCTGAAACAATACGCCAAAATTACGGCGTACGCGCCGAAATTCTCGTATATTTAAGGAAAAAAGATCGATGTCGCCTAACCATATTTTTCCACTTTGGGGACTGAGCAAGCCAAGAATATGACGCAGCAAGGTGGATTTGCCGCAACCAGAACCGCCAAGAATTACCGAAACCCGCGAAGCGGGCAGTACGGCGCTTACATTTTGCAGCACAGATGTTGTTCCGTAGCCCACAGAGAGCTGTTCAAGGCGTATATCCCAAGCATTTTTCATGTATTTATTCCGCTCTAGAGCAAAAATGACGTGAGTACATAGTCAAACACCAGAATACATACGCAGGAAATGACCACAGCCGAGGTGGTGGCATTGCCGACAGCTTCTGGCCCCATGCTGTCACGCCGACGGTGCGTGTTGTAGCCCTGATAGCAGCAGATGCTGGTGACCAAGATTCCGAACACCAGAGATTTTAAAAAACCGCCGCTGATATCTGCCATGGTCACACTGCTTTGAATGCGGTAAAAATAGGCTCCTTCATTGATGCCAAGCAAAAGAACGCCGGTGACATAGCCCCCCACAATGCCAATAACGTCAAAAATAGCCGTTAGCAGCGGAAAGGAGATAAGTGAGGCCAAGAGGCGCGGGGTGTACAGATACCCGAGTGAATTGATATCCATGACATCCAAGGCGTCGATCTGGTCGCTGATACGCATGACCCCGATTTCAGCCGTCATGGAAGATCCCGCACGCCCTGTCAGCATAATGGCGGTCAGCACTGGGCCTAATTCACGGATAAGCGTGAGGGAAACCGCTGCGCCGAGCATCCCCACGGACCCAAATTTGACCAGAGTGTAATAGCCCTGCAAACCCAAAACCATCCCGCAAAAAACGCCGATGAGCAGAATGACAAATAGGGACTTAAAGCCGATACCGTACAATTGTTGCACAACTTTGCTGCCCAGACGTGGGGTATATAGGCTTAAACGCAAACCTTCAGCCATAAACAGGCTAAAATTGCCGAGAGCCGCCACATTCCGTACACACCATGCCCCTAAAAGCGCGCACAGGCGCGCGGGCAGGGAAAAAGGGGATTGCTGGGGATTTTGTTGGGGCATGTGGGGGGCCTTCATCAGGATTTTTTGGGGCTGCCGCCCACGGGGCTTTTACCGCGCTGGATGGGCTGTCCGAGTCCCATATCCGTCAGTCTTTGTTTTATAGACTGGGCCGCATCGGCGTTGCCACGGAACACAACCATAACTTTGTATAATGGTGTTTTTCCTTTCGTTTTTTCCATGCGGGTGCGTAGACCTTCGCCTTCAAGGCGCGCGCGCAAATTGTCCACGCTGCCCGTGTCTTTAAAGGTGGCTACTTGAAAGGTAAAATCATAAATATTTTGGTTGACCGCAGGGCTCTTGGCTTTGTCTGGGCTTTGCGCCTTGGCGGTTTTATCCGTGGGTGCCTGCGTAACATTCCCTTGGGCGGCGCCCGTTGCTGGGTCAAAAACGGCTGCCACTGGTGCGGTAGCATTTTGCATATTTTTGGGCTTGGGTTCTGTGCCCGGTTTGGGCGGCGGGGGAGCCAGCTTGCCCTGCCCCGGCTTACCTTTCAGCGAAGCCGCATAGCTCAAGTCTTCGGCTTTCATCACCTTATCCGCAGGCTGATTCTCACCCACACGGGAGGTGGGCGCTTGGGTGGTGTCATCTTCCTTGGGAAGGAAGCTGGCTAATTGCGGAATTTTCTTTTCAGGATTGTAGCCGCGCCCGACCATGACACCAAGCACAAAGGACCAGCCAATTCCGATGACCAGCACGATAACGGCAGTCATGATGGAAGAAGCTGTTAAACGCAGGGTGTACGAGCGTTTGCCCACAGGGTCACCCTTGCGGGGATTGCCGCCGGAAGGAGAAGATGCTTGCGCCATAATGTCCCTAAAATTACATGGTGTCAGGGGCGCTGACCCCTAAAATGGCAAGGCCGTTACGCAGCACTTGCGCCACAGAACGCAATAATGCGAGTCTGGCTATGGTTACTTGAGGATCATCGTTTTGAATCACTTGGTGCTTGGCATAATAGCTGTGCAGCACGCTGGCAAGTTCCATCAGATAATGGCTGACATGATGCGCGGCGAGTGCCGAAGCCGCAGCATGGATTTCATCGTCAAAATGTTCGACCATGCGGAGCAGGGCCAGGTCTTCGGGGGTGGTCAGGGGGGCGAGATCGGCTAAAGTTATAGTGTCCGGCAATTTTAGGCCGCGTTCGACGGCCCGCCGCAGCACTGCACAAATGCGGGCATGGGCGTATTGCACATAATAGACGGGATTATCCATAGTGCGTTGCTTGACCAATTCTAGGTCAAAATCGAGCGGGCTGTCACTTTTCCGCGATAAAAACATGAAACGCGCCGCGTCTACGCCCACTTCTTTAACAACATCGGCCAGCGTTTCAAAGGTGCCCGCGCGGGTGGACATGCTGATGGGTTTGCCATCGGCCAGCAAATTTACTAATTGAATCAGCACCACGTCAAAATCTTCTGCTTGGCGTCCCACGGCGCTAATGGCGGCCCGCATGCGGGGGATATAGCCGTGGTGGTCAGCACCCCATACGTCGATAACAAAGTCAAAGCCGCGTTGATACTTTTCATCATGATAGGCAATATCTGAGGCAAAGTAGGTGAGGGTGCCGTCAGACTTTTTCAACACCCGATCTTTATCGTCGCCAAGGGTGGTGGTGGCAAACCACAGGGCATTGTCTTGCTCATAGGTTAAAGCCCTTTTTTTGAGGCTGGCGAAGGTTCGATCTACCGCGCCGCTGTCCACGAGGGTTTTTTCGGAATACCAAACCTGATGCTCTACCCGAAAATCGTTCAAATCTTGCTGAATACCCTTCAGGATGGACTGCATGGCATAGTCAAAGCAAATATTTTGTCCTTCGTCATCCGGCAGTTCAAGCACGTGGGGATGCAGGTTCAGAACTTCGCGGGCGAGGTCAGTAATATAGACGCCGCGATAGAAATCTTTTGGAATGTCAATGGTTTCCCCCTTGACTTCCTTGGCGCGTAGCCATACGGAAAAACCCAGCAAGCGCATTTGGCGGCCCGCATCATTAATATAATATTCGGTGCTTACGTCAAAACCCGCAAAGCGTAATAGGCGGGCAAGGCTGTCACCCACGGCCGCGCCGCGTCCGTGACCGATGTGTAAAGGCCCAGTAGGGTTGGCGGAAACATATTCCACCTGTGTCTTGCGTCCGGCCCCCAAATTTACAGCACCGAAGCTCTCTGCGGCTTGTTCAATGTCTAGTACGGTCTGCTGCCAGAATGCGGGCGTAAAGGTCACGTTTAA
>JAVVPD010000050.1:0-15469 GCA_036655975.1 Desulfovibrionaceae bacterium
AAGGTTTTGTCCTCGTGTATTGCCACCGTGGGACAGGTGGGCAACATCCAACATGAAAATATTACCTTGGGTAAGGCTGGCCGTGCGCGCTGGCTGGGACGTCGTCCTCAGGTTCGTGGCGTTGCCATGAACCCCATCGACCACCCGCATGGCGGTGGCGAAGGCAGAAGCTCTGGCGGTCGCCACCCGGTGTCGCCTTGGGGTATGCCCACCAAGGGCTACAAGACCCGCGACAAGAAGAAAGCTTCTTCCAAGCTCATCGTTAAACGTCGCGGTCAGAAGTAGGAGTAGCTCATGCCAAGATCATTAAAAAAAGGGCCGTTTGTTGACGGTCACCTGATGAAAAAGGTTGATGTGGCAGTGGCCAACAGCGACCGTCGCGTGGTGAAAACCTGGTCGCGCCGCTCCACGATACTGCCAGAAATGGTGGGCATTACCTTTGCTGTGCATAATGGCAAAAAGTTTGTGCCCGTGTTCGTGACTGAAAATATGGTAGGGCACAAATTAGGCGAATTTTCGCCTACGCGTACCTTCCATGGTCACGCCGCCGATAAAAAGTCCAAAGCTGTTGGCAAGAAGTAGGGTGACATGATGGAATCAAAAGCAATCGCCAAATTCCAGCGTGTTTCTCCGCGCAAAGCTCGCCTCGTTGCTCGCAACGTCACGGGTTTGGGCGTAGAAGCCGCGCTGAACATCTTGCGCTTTACACCCAACAAGCCTGCGGGCATTCTGTTCGGCGTGATGCAATCGGCCCTCGCCAATGCCTCCCAATTGGGCGGCGTTGATGTGGACGCCATGGTGGTGAAGGAAATTGTGGTCAACGAAGGCCCCTCCTGGAAGCGTTTTATGCCCCGCGCCCAAGGGCGTGCGACAAAGATTAAGAAGCGCACCAGCCACATTACCGTCATACTCGCAGAAGGGCAGGTTTAGGCTATGGGTCAGAAAGTACATCCGTTTGGATTTAGGCTCGGATATAACAAAAATTGGCTTTCTCGCTGGTTCAGCAAGAAAGAATATCCTGCCTTTGTTTATGAGGACAGCCAGATTCGTAAATTCGTCAAGAAGCTCCTGTTTCATGCAGGGATTTCTAAAATCGAAATCGAACGCGCTGGTGGTAAAGTGCGGCTTATCCTTTCTACAGCCCGCCCCGGTATTGTTATCGGTCGCAAAGGCGTAGAAATTGAAAAGTTGCGCGGAGATTTGCGGAAGAAATTCGGCCGCGAATTCTCCTTGGAAGTGAACGAAATCCGCCGTCCTGAAGTGGACGCCCAGCTTGTGGCTGAAAATATTGCCATGCAGTTGGAACGTCGTGTTGCCTTCCGCCGTGCCATGAAACGCACAGTGTCTATGGCGCGCAAGTTCGGGGGCGAAGGCATTAAGGTTACGTGCTCCGGTCGTTTGGCCGGTGCGGAAATTGCTCGTACCGAATGGTACCGTGATGGACGCGTGCCACTGCAAACCCTGCGTGCTGATATTGATTATGGCTTTGCCGAATCCAGCACCACCTATGGCATCATTGGTGTCAAGGTGTGGATTTACAAAGGCGAAATTCTTGACAAAGAGGTGGATCAGTAATGCTCTCCCCCAAAAAAGTAAAATTCCGTAAGTGGCAAAAAGGTCGCCTGCGCGGCCCGGCCACTCGTGGGGCACTCATCGCTTTTGGTGATGTGGGCCTGAAGGCTGTGGAACACGGTAAATTGTCCAGTCAGCAGATTGAAGCTGCCCGTATTGCCATGATGCGCCATATCAAGCGCGGCGGTAAGGTGTGGATTCGCGTGTTCCCCGACCATCCTGTGACAGCAAAGCCTCTGGAAACTCGTCAGGGTTCCGGTAAAGGGGCTCCAGTGGGCTGGTGTGCACCTGTAAAGCCTGGGCGTATTTTGTACGAACTTAAAGGGGTTTCCCTTGAGCTTGCCAAAGAAGCCTTGACCCGCGCAGCACACAAATTGCCCATCAAAACAGTTATTGTGGTTAGGGAGGGCTTCTAAATGTCCGCCAAAAAAGCCGCCGTGAAAAAAGCCGACAAGGGTAATATCGTTGTTGATCTGCGCTCTCTGGGTGCGGAAGAATTGCGCGCCAAGTTGACAGAACAACGGCAAGAAGTGTTTAATCTGCGGATCCGTCATGCAACAGCACAGCTCGAAAAGACTTCTGATCTTAAGAGCGCCAAGCGTCAGGTTGCACGGATAATGACCGTACTTCAGGAAAAGGAATAGGGGCTTAAGCCATGTCCGAAGCTCTGGAAAAACGTAAGGGAAGAGTGCTCTCCGGCTTTGTCGTGAGTGACAAGAATGACAAGACTATTGTTGTTCGAGTTGAAACGCTGGTGAAGCATCCCCTCTTTAAAAAGTATGTGAGGCGCCGCAAAAAGTTCACGGCACACGATCCGATGAATGATTGCGGTATGGGTGATAAAGTACAAATTGTGGAGTACCGGCCTTTGTCACGCAACAAGCGTTGGCATTTGCTCTCCATCATAGAAAAAGCCGTGTAGGGTATAACCATGATCCAGGTAGAATCTACGCTCCAGGTCGCCGATAATTCCGGCGCCAAGAAAGTGGCCTGCATCAAGGTGCTGGGCGGCTCTCACCGTCGTTACGCCTCTGTGGGCGATATTATTGTGGTTTCCATTAAGGAAGCCATACCCCACAGTAAGGTGAAAAAGGGCGACGTAATGCAGGCAGTTATCGTGCGTACTCGTAAAGAAGTACGCCGCGTTGACGGTTCCTATATCAAGTTTGACGGAAACGCCGCAGTTTTGCTGACCAAGCAAGGCGAGCCGGTGGGCACCCGTATCTTTGGCCCTGTGGCCCGAGAATTGCGCGGGCGTAATTTCATGAAGATTGTATCGCTCGCGCCGGAAGTCCTGTAGGAGGTTGCCATGAAACAATATCGTATTCGTAAAGACGACAAAGTAATGGTAATCACCGGCAAAGATGCGGGCAAAATCGGCAAGGTGCTCAAGATCCTTCGCAAGAAAGATCGAGTGCTTGTGGAAAAGGTCAATATGGCTAAACGCCATATGCGTCCTAATCCGTACTTGCAACAACCCGGTGGCATCATGGAAAAGGAAATGCCTATTCATGTGTCGAACCTGATGGTGGTTTGCGCCGCATGCGCAAAACCAACAAAGGTGGGCTACAAGTACACTGAAGATGGCAAAAAGGTTCGCTTCTGTAAGAAGTGTAACGAAGTCATGGAATAAGGTGCAGACGATGACACGCCTTGAAAAGATATATCGGGAGAATATTGCTCCGGTATTGCTGAAAGAGTTTAATTATAAATCTCCTATGCAGATCCCTGGGGTTGAAAAAATCTCTCTAAACATCGGGCTTGGCGCTGCTAGTCAGAACAACAAGCTCATGGAAGAAGCCATTGCCGAATTGACCGCCATTGCGGGCCAGAAGGCCGTGGTCACTCGCGCCAAAAAATCCATTGCCTCCTTTAAATTACGTGAAGGCATGCCCATTGGGGCGCGCGTTACTTTGCGTAAGGAACGGATGTGGGATTTTTTGGATAAGCTTGTGAACTTTGCTTTGCCCCGTGTTCGCGACTTTCGCGGCATCCCCGACCGTGGTTTTGACGGCCGTGGCAATTTCACCTTGGGCATTAAAGAGCACATCATCTTTCCCGAAATGGAAGCGGATCGTGTGGAAAATCCCAAGGGTATGAATATCACCATTGTGACTACGGCCAGCACGGACAAAGAAGGTAAGTTCCTTCTCGACCAGCTCGGTATGCCGTTCAGGAAGTAGGAGCTTACTATGTCTCGTACCTCACTTGAAGTGAAGGCTGCTCGCAAGCCTAAATTCAGTTCGCGTGGCTACAACCGCTGTCCTATCTGCGGTCGTGCCCGCGCTTATATGCGTAAATTCGGCCTGTGCCGTATTTGTTTCCGCAACATGGCTTTGCGCGGGGAATTACCCGGCGTACGTAAGTCAAGCTGGTAATTTGCCAGCGTAAGGTAAGGAGTATAATTCGATGATGACAGATCCTATTGCAGATATGCTAACGCGTATCCGCAACGCACATTTGGCCCTGCATAAGGAAGTGAATGTGCCGCGCTCGAAGATGAAGGAAGCTCTTGCTGGCATCCTCAAGCAGGAAGGTTACGTCGAAGACGTGGCCGTGGCTGACAGAACTATCACCATCACCTTGAAGTATATCAAGGGTAAAGCGGTAATTGCTGGACTCAAAAGAGTAAGTACACCCGGTCGTCGGGTGTATGTGGGCGCCAATGATATTCCCAAGGTTCAGAACGGCTTGGGTATATGTATTGTGTCCACCTCCCACGGCGTTCTTGACGGAAATACAGCCCACACTTCCAAGGTGGGCGGCGAACTTTTGTGCAAAATTTGGTAGGCGGTGTCCCATGTCGAGAATAGGCAAGCTGCCCATCCCCATTCCTTCCGGTGTTGAAGTGAAGATCGGGGCAAGTGTTGTGGAAGTGAAGGGGCCCAAGGGCTCTATGCAGACGCCTTTGTGCGACTGCCTGAAATATGAAGTTGCCGACGGCAAGGTGACCATCACCCCTCAGGAAGCGACGCGCTTTTCCCGTGCCCAGCACGGTCTGCGCCGCACGCTCCTGTCCAACTGCATTGACGGGGTAACCCAAGGTTTTTCTAAAACCCTTGAAGTTATCGGTATTGGGTATAAAGTGGCTGTGAAGGGCAATATCATTGAATTGGCCGTGGGCTTTTCCCACCCTGTTCTGGTTGATTTGCCCCAAGGCATCAGTGCTAGTGTTGTGGGCCAAAAGCTCACCTTAAGTGGCATTGATAAAGTTCTTGTGGGCGAAACCGCCGCCAAGATCCGCCGTATCCGCAAGCCTGAGCCTTACAAAGGCAAGGGTATCAAGTACGAAACCGAGACTATCCAGCGTAAGGTTGGTAAGTCTGGCGGCAAGAAATAGGCAGGTGTGTGACTATGAAAGCATCTAAAAATGACGCCAGACAAAGTCGTAAGATTCGTATCCGCAAAAAGGTGAATGGCACCTTGGAGCGTCCTCGTCTGGTTGTGTATCGGTCTAACCTGCATCTCTACGCGCAAGTTGTAGACGATGGTGCGGGCAAAACCTTAGTGGCAACTTCTACTCTGGCTCTTTCCAAGACCCAGGAGAAGGTGCAGTGCAACAAGACCGGCGCGGAGCTGGTGGGTAAAGAAATTGCCCGCTTAGCCAAGGAAAAAAACATTGACCGTGTGGTATTTGACCGCAACGGTTACCTTTATCACGGACGCATCAAGGCAGTAGCCGACGGTGCCCGTGAAGGCGGCCTGGAGTTCTAATATGCGGCAAGAATCTATGGAACAGCAAAACGAGTTTGGCGAAATCGAAAAAATCGTTTCTCTGAATCGTGTGGCTAAGGTCGTTAAAGGCGGTCGTCGCTTCAGCTTTAGCGCGCTTGTGGTGGTGGGTGACGGAAAGGGCGGCGTGGGCTTCGGCCTCGGCAAAGCCCAAGAAGTGCCCGAAGCCTTGCGTAAAGCTACCGAGCGTGCCCGTAAAAATCGGGTGTCCATCGCTTTGGTGGATGGAACCCTTCCTTACGAAATTCTGGGCCACTTTGGAGCGGGCAACGTCATGTTGAAACCGGCCTCCAAGGGGACTGGAATCATCGCTGGCGGCGCCGTGCGCGCGGTCATGGAAGCCGTGGGTATTACCGATGTGCTTGCCAAAGCCATTGGCACTAACAATCCGCATAATGTGCTGCGCGCCACTATGGAAGGTTTAACCTCCCTGCGTAGTGCAGAGCAGGTTTCTGAACTGCGCGGCAAGAAGCTTGAAGCCCCGAGGAAGTAGCCATGTCTGAAATCAAAGTAAAGCTCATCAGAAGCCGTATCGGCACCAATCCCACACAGAGGAGAACTCTGGACGCGCTTGGTCTGAAAAGGCGTGAGATGGTCAAGACGTTCCAGGACACGGCCGCCATCCGCGGCATGATTAACCGAGTAGTGCATTTGGTGGCTATCGTCGATTAGCCCCGCGGAGGTTCATAATGCAATTGCATGATTTATACCCGTTCCCCGAGGAACGTAAAACCCGCAAGCGGGTAGGGCGGGGGTCCGGTTCGGGCCTTGGCTGTACCGCCGGTAAGGGTAATAAAGGCCAGAACGCTCGCGCAGGCGGCGGGGTACGTGCCGGTTTTGAAGGCGGTCAGATGCCCCTACAACGCCGTTTGCCCAAGCATGGCTTTAAAAACTATCCTTTTAAAGTGACCTATAGCGTTATCAATCTTGATCGCTTGTTGTCTGCTTTTGAAGGGAAGACGGAAATTAGCTTGGAAGACATCTATGATCGCGGCCTAGCCAAGTTTGGTTCCGCCATCAAGGTGCTTTCCCGTGGGGAAGTGAGCGCTGCCATTAAGGTGGAAGCCCACAAGTTTAGCGCGGCCGCTGCGGAAAAAATCCGCAAGGCTGGCGGTGAAGCCCGCGAACTTGAAGCTGCAATTCCGGCAGAATAAGTATCGGTGCCTTGTGCCGCTGGGCATGGCTGACTCGCAAGGGGGCCATGTTCAGCGCGCAGGCGCGTCCCTGCCTTTAAGCTCAAGGCATTCTTTTTAGGCGTTCAACAAAAGAGTACACTCAATGTCACTTGGTGCGGTAAATAATCTGGCAGCGCAGCCTGACCTTCGCAAGAAGCTCGGCTGGACATTTTTTCTTTTGTGCTGCTATCGAATCGGCGTGCATATTCCCATTCCGGGCGTGGATGCCGCTGCCCTGAGCCACTTTTTTTCCACGATGTCCAGTACCCTATTTGGGCTGTTCGACATGTTTTCCGGTGGTGGTCTTTCCAACGTCTCTGTTTTTGCCTTGGGGATCATGCCCTACATTTCGGCGTCGATTATCATGCAGCTTTTGCAGGTGGTTAGCCCTGACATTAAGCGCATGGCTAAGGAAGAAGGACAGGCGGGCAGGCGGAAAATTACTCAGTACACACGGTATCTTACAGTTATAATTACGCTTATCCAAGGCTTCGGTATTGCCGTGGGGCTAGAAGGGATGAGCAGCCCTGCCGGCGCCCCTGTGGTGCTTGAACCAGGGTGGACTTTCCGTATGATCACCATCATGACCTTTACGGCGGGTACGGTGGTCATTATGTGGCTCGGCGAACAAATTACTGAACGTGGTATTGGCAACGGCATTTCACTGATCATTTTTTCGGGTATTGTCGTGGGTATTCCCCGCGCCCTCATCCAGTCTTTTGCTTTACTCAATGAAGGTGCCTTAAGCATCTTTGTGGCGATTATTTTGATCGTGTTGATGCTGGTGGTGGTGGTGGGTATCGTGTTTATGGAACGCGCCCAGCGGCGTATTCCGGTGCATTATGCCAAGCGCCAAGTAGGTCGTAAAATGTACGGGGGGCAAACCACGCATTTGCCTTTGCGTGTCAATACCGCTGGGGTTATTCCGCCAATCTTCGCGTCGAGCTTACTCTTGTTCCCAGCAACAATTGGGCAATTTTCCAGTAACGAGATGCTGCAACGTGCGGCGGCCTATTTTACGCCAACGACAATTTTATATAATATTATCTTTATCGGTTTGATTTTCTTTTTCTGCTTCTTTTATACGGCCATCATCTTTGATCCCAAGGATATGTCTGAAAATTTGAAAAAAGCAGGCGGCTTTATTCCTGGTATTCGGCCTGGGGAAAAGACGCAGGAATACATCGATACAGTGCTTTCGCGCTTGACCCTGTGGGGCGGTGTGTATATCTCTTTAGTATCGGTTTTGCCGATGTTGCTCATTGCGAACTTTAACGTGCCTTTCTACTTTGGGGGTACAAGCCTACTCATCTTGGTGGGTGTGGCTATGGACTTCATGTCGCAGATTGAATCACATTTAATTTCGCATCAGTATGAAGGCCTCATGAGCAAGGGGCGTATGAAGGGACGGTCTTGAAAAAATTTCGCGGTGCTTTTGTAAAAAATGAACGGGAACTTGGTCTCATGCGTGAGGCCAATAGAATTGTGGCGAACATTCTGGACGCGCTCGGCGATGCCGTGGCTCCAGGGGTTCCGACCATGTATTTAGAAGAAATTGCCCGCGAAATGTGCAAGCAGAATAAGGTGAAACCAGCATTCTTGGGCTATAGTGGATTTCCCTTTGCCCTATGCTGTTCCATAAATGAAGAGGTAGTGCACGGTTTTCCTTCCTCGCGGCTGCTCAAAGAGGGGGATATCGTGAGTTGTGACATGGGAGTTATTCACGACAACTTCTATGGCGATGCGGCACGTACCTTTGCAGTAGGTGAAGTGACTGACGAAGCCACACGGCTGATGCGCGTTACCGAAGACTCGCTGTACGCGGGTATTGAGGCGGCGCGGGCTGGCAACGATGTCTTTGAGATCGGGGCCGCTGTGCAGAAGGTGGTGGAAGCGGCAGGCTTCGGTGTGGTGAGGCGTTTTGTGGGTCATGGCGTTGGATGTAAATTGCACGAAAAGCCTGAGGTTCCAAACTTCAGACCGGCCATGCAGTCCATGCCTCTACAAAACGGTATGGTGGTAGCCATTGAGCCTATGGTGACAATGGGAACCTATGAAGTGGATATATTGGCAGATAATTGGACGGCTGTGACAAGAGACCGCAAATATGCGGCGCATTTTGAGCACAGCGTTGCCATAACGCCTGAAGGGCCGCGCATTTTGAGTATTTCGGATCGCGGTCTTACGAGGTTGGGCACGGCTTAGGCGTCCTGGTTTTTGAAGGCAGCATAAGCTGCACATAAAAATCGGCAGAGTCATTGGCGGGGGCGAAGCTCCATGTGCCCATGTACGCGGTATCCGGGTGGCTGAAAGGCCGCCTATGAAAACTGTATGTGATATGTTTGCCCTGAACTATGGGTATTGGTAGTTGACAGAAGTAACAAAGACGGATAAATGCATCTGTTCATAATCCGCTATCGGATAATACGATGCTACGTCTTGGAGAGAGCTATGAAAGTCAGGCCTTCCGTTAAGAAAATTTGCCCCAAATGCAGGGTCATTCGGCGTCGGGGCGTGCTCAGAGTGATCTGCGAAAACCCCCGGCACAAGCAGCGCCAGGGCTAGGGCAGGAGACATACTGTGGCCAGAATTGCAGGTGTAGAATTGCCGCGTGGTAAGCGTGTAGATGTTGCGCTTACATACATATACGGCATTGGTCGGGCAACGTCCCTTAAAATACTTGACACCGCTGGTGTCAATTGGACGCGCAACATCGATGACCTCTCTCTTGATGAGGTTAACGAAATCCGTAAAGAGCTTGAACAGAACTACAAGGTAGAGGGTGACCTCCGCCGCGAAGTATCTACAAATATCAAGCGCCTGATGGATATTGGCTGTTACCGTGGTTTGCGTCACCGTCGTGGCCTTCCTGTCCACGGGCAGCGCACCCACACCAACGCACGTACCCGCAAGGGCCCTCGTCGTGGTGTTGTGGGCAAGAAAAAGTAGCCAGACGGCTTATTTCCTGAGTACGGCTTTGCCGCCCACTCAGAATAGCATTCAATCATCGAGGGATTACTATGGCTAGACCCAAGAGAGCGGTCAAAAAAAAGGAAAAAAAGAACGTACCTGTGGGCATTGCCCATATACAGGCGTCGTTCAATAATACTATCATCACCTTTACTGACACACGCGGTAATGCCGTGAGCTGGGCTTCGGCTGGGCAAAGCGGTTTTAAGGGTTCGCGTAAGTCGACACCTTTTGCCGCGCAGGTGGCTGCAGAAACAGCCGCTCGTAAAGCTCAGGACAATGGCATGCGTACTGTGGGCGTGTATGTGAAAGGCCCCGGCTCCGGCCGTGAAGCCGCCATGCGTGCCATAAATGCGGTGGGTTTCAAGGTGGCGTTCATCCGTGATGTGACGCCCATTCCCCACAATGGCTGTCGTCCGCCCAAACGGCGTCGCGTGTAGTGTATTTCAGCGGTTCTGCACTTGTGGGTCTTATGGCTCAACAGGGTGTGGCGCGTACTGAGGAACTATCTCAAGAGGAAGTATCATGGCTAAATATACTGAAGCCAAATGTCGTATGTGCCGCCGTGAAGGCACTAAGCTCTTTTTAAAGGGCGATCGTTGCTTCACTGACAAATGCGCCTACGACAGGCGTCCTTATGCTCCCGGCCAGCACGGCCGAGCGCGCAAAAAAGTCAGCGAATACGCTGTGCAATTGCGTGAAAAGCAGAAAGTCCGGCGCGTGTATGGCATTCTGGAAAAGCAGTTTCGTGGTTATTTTGTGAAGGCCGATATGGCTAAGGGCGTAACTGGCGCTAACCTTTTGTCGTTCTTAGAACGCCGTCTGGACAATGTGGTGTACCGTCTTGGTTTTGCCAATTCGCGTAACCAAGCCCGTCAGCTGGTTCGTCACGGTATTTTTACCTTGAACGGGCATAAGGTATCCATCCCTTCGTTGCAGGTTCGTGTGGGCGATGTTCTGGAAGTTCCAGAAAAGAGCAGAAAAATCCCCGTGTTGGCTGAAGCCCAGGAAGTAGTCGCCCGTCGTGGTTGCCCAACTTGGCTTGAAGTGGACGGAGGCGCGTTCAAGGGAACCGTCAAAGCTCTGCCGCAACGCGAAGATATCCAGTTCCCCATCAACGAGCATATGATCGTCGAACTTTACTCGAAATAATTGGGGGCCGGAATGCTTATCAAACAAGGCGAACGGCTTATCAATACCCGCAACTGGTCAGAGCTCGTCAAGCCCGAACAAATTGTTCGGGAGGGAAGCTCTGCCAGTGTGCTGTATGGCAAGTTTATCTGTGAACCTTTGGAACGCGGGTACGGCACAACTATTGGCAATGCCATGCGTCGTGTGTTGTTATCTTCGTTGCAGGGCGCGGCCTTCGTGGCCGTGAAAATGGTCGGTGTGCAGCATGAGTTTACTACCATCCATGGCGTTCTTGAAGATGTCACGGACGTGGTGCTGAATTTAAAGCAAGTGCGCTTGAGCATGGACACTGAAGAGCCGCAAATGATTACCCTGTCCCGCTCCCACAAGGGCGTGGTGACAGCTGGTGATATTAAAACGAACCAACATGTGACTGTCCTCAACCCTGAACAAATCATTGCCACGCTTACTGAAGATGTGCCGTTGGAAATGGAATTTGAAGTGCGTATGGGCAAGGGCTATGTTCCTGCCGATGTGCATGAAGGGCTTTCTGAGGAAATAGGCGTTATTAAGCTGGATGCCAGCTATTCCCCTGTGCGTAAGGTGGCCTACACTGTTGAGGAAGCGCGCGTGGGGCAAATGACCAACTACGATAAGCTGATTATCGAAGTTTGGACAGACGGCTCTGTCTCGCCCGAAGACGCCATTGCCTATAGTGCCAAGATCATTAAAGATCAGATTTCTGTGTTCATTAACTTTGATGAACGCATTTCTGGCGATGCCGCTCTTGGCTCTGCAGATTGTGGCGAAATCAACGATGCCCTGTTTAAGGGTATTGATGAATTGGAACTTTCAGTCCGCGCAACGAATTGTTTGCGTAGTGCCAATATTTCGCTTGTGGGCGAATTGGTGCAAAGGTCTGAGAACGAAATGCTGAAGACCAAAAACTTCGGACGGAAATCTTTAGACGAAATCAAACAGGTGCTCATTGATATGGGGCTTGATTTCAGCATAAAGGTTGATTCCTTCGATAAGAAATACCAGGAATGGAAGAGGAAGCAGCAAAATGAGGCATAGCAATTCTGGCAGGAAGCTGTCGCGGACACCTTCGCACCGTAAGGCTTTGTTCTGTAATATGGCTAAGGCGCTCCTCACCCACGGCAAGATTCGGACAACGGAAATTAAGGCAAAGGAACTGCGCCGTGTGGTGGAACCTTTGATCACCTTGGGTTTGCGTAATGATTTGCACGCGCGCCGCCAGGCGTACCGTGTGCTCGGCAATCACCAATTGGTGAAACAACTCTTTGATGTAATAGCTCCTGCTTTTGCGGGTGTGCCCGGTGGTTTTACTCGGGTGATCAAGTTGGCGGCCCCTCGTCGGGGCGATAACGCAGCCATGGCTGTGATTGAGCTGACGCATTCAACAGCGCCTGCGCCAGTGGCGGCGGCTCCTGTTGTGGAAGCTGCCAAGGCATAAGGACGATAAAAACTTGTAGCATAAGGGCTTTAGGTCTGCGCTACAGATAATGTCGAATATGAGGGAGGGGCTTTGTGCTTCTCCCTCTTTTAGTTTCTAATTTACGCTGCAGTGGCTTGCAGTTTTTCGGGCTTCACGGCAACATGTACGGGTAGATTACACTCGTGTGTTTTGTTGCCACAAGGAGAGGAGTGCTATGCTGCGAATTGTGTCATTTTTTATATGCCTGTGTGTGCTTGGAAACCTCTGTCTATTGCGTGCAGCAGTGGCCGCGCCCTTACGAGTGGCGGTTGAAGACGATTATTATCCTTTTTCGTTCAAGCAGGCTGATGGTGAGCAGGCAGGCTTTGATGTGGACGTCAGCAAGGCTTTGTGTGCGCTTATGCAGCGCCCCTGTGAGTTGGTACCTCTCGCCTTTAATGACATAATTCCGTCAGCGCATGCGGGCAGGGTGGAGATGGTCGTGGCTGGGTTGGCCCGCATTCCAGAAAGAGAGAAAAGTTTATTGTATATTGATCCCTATTACCGTTCTCGCACGGTATTATTGGGAAAAAAGGGGCAACGCTACCCTGTTGTTGACGCGACGAGCATGCACGGGAAACGCCTTGCGGCTCAAAAGGGCAGTGTGCAGTATTCTTTTATCATCAATATGTTGGGCAAAAGTGCTATTGTTGTGGGCACACCTACCGTAGAGGATGCCTTTGAGGCGGTCATCAATGGCGAGGCCGACATAGCCTTTGCAGATTCCCTTGCCGCCATGGCTTTTATGGTTAAAATCGATACCGATGAACTGGATTATGTGGCGGATCCGCTGAGTGGGGCGCATGAAAGTGGCACCGCCTATATTGCTGTGGGTTTTGATAAAGCGGAGCTTGCCGCTGAAGTTAAAACTGCCTTGTCCGTATTGCGCGGGAGTGATACTTTCACTCGAATTACGCAGAAGTATTTTCCTTTTAGTATTTATTAACCGCACACCTTTTTAGTCGGAAATTATGGGTATGAATATGCGCGACACTGAGCCAGTTTTGACTGAAGCTAAACGCTCAGGCCTGCTACGGATAAGCCTCTGGAATCTTATCCTTCTCGCTATAGCGCCCACAATTGTGGTGTTGATTGTTTTGTTATACGTGGTGACGAGCCGGCAGATTGACATTCGGCAGGAATGTCAACACATGTTGTGGACTTCCTTTCCGCAATGGCGGGATCAGCAGCGCAGTTCTGTGAATTTGGAACGCCTGCGTATGTTGGGCAACACGGTTTTCACCAGCATGGATACCACCGCTCGTCGCAAGGCCCGGATTGAAGCCCAAGCCTTGAGTACGGACGCCGCCTTTGACCGCAAGCCCGAAGTCCGTAAAAATATGGAGCAGGCTTTCCAAAAGTTGAGCCAGATGGCCCAGCTGCGGGACAAACAAATGTCAGCGCGTTTGCAATTGTACGCTATCCTTGAGCGGATGGAGCAGACGCAGATTGAGTGGATGCGCTCTTCCTTGACAAATCCCCCTGCGGCTTTTTTGTGGACTCCCTGCAATTTTATCCTCAACTTTTTTGAATTGGTGCACGTGCATGATGTCTCCAATGACGCAGCAGGTGCAGACAACATCCGCGTTTTGTCCGTGAAAATTTCCGGGCTAGAAACGGAAATACAGCAGAATGCCCTGCCAGAACCTTTACAAAAAATATATGTCCGTCTGGTGCAGCAGGCGCACCAGTTTTTGAATTTCTATCGGGAATATTTTAGTGCGGGGAAAATGGCGGTGGAGTTATGGCAGGAATTTGATATTATCTTGCGTGACTTGAGCGATCAAACCTCTCAACATGCCTTTGTGGGGATTGAAGGCATTCTCCAGCACTGCATTGCTGCGGCTGTTGATGTGGAGCGGATCACGTGGCAGGGTTTCATGGTGCTGGGTGTCTGTGTGCTGCTGGGTTTATTTTTAGCACGTCATTATGTGTATTTGCCCACGCTTTGGCTTCTTCGTGCCACCAACGCCATTCGTGAGGGGCAAGGCGTTCTGCCCGCACCCCATATTGCCATTCGTGAATTGCAATATCTGGCTGATGCCATTACGAATCTGAATTTTTATTGGACAGGCGTGCAAGCGCATTCCATGAAGCTTGAAACGGAAAAGCATCTGCTGGAAGGGCTTTCGATCAAGGACGGGCTGACGGACTTGTACAATCGGCGCTATTTTGACTTGTTGCTGCCCAACATGTGGGACGAGGCCAGTGCAACCCAGAAACCCGTGGCCCTGTTGATGATGGATATTGACCATTTCAAAAATTATAATGATACCCTCGGGCATCCCGCCGGAGATGTTTGCCTCAAGAGTTTGGCTACTGCGTTCAGTACCAATATTTTACGCCCGAGCGACAAGGTGTGCCGGTACGGGGGGGAAGAATTTGCCCTGTTGCTGAGTGCTGCAAGTGTGGATGGAGCTTTGCGCGTTGCCGAACGTATCCACGAGGGGGTACGCACTTTGGCGATTGCACATCCTGCGTCTGCGGTGAGTTCGCTAGTGACACTCAGTATCGGTTTGGTCTGTCATGTGCCTGAGGAAGGCGATAGCCCCTGCATGTTGGTGGAATGGGCGGATCGCGCACTGTACGCAGCGAAAAAAGGCGGTCGCAACTGCACCTATGTGTGCAATCTTACGCGAAACGCGCAAGGCGCGTGGGAAGAACATTTTCAGGAGATTGCATATGCCAATGATACCCCTGCTTGATCGCGTTTTAGCCCCTGGTTGAGCGGCAAAAATGGCTCCAGGGGCTCTGGAGCGTTTGTTAAAAATGTTGCCCGCCCGTGCTGGCGCATCGGCACAGGAAAACCGGGTGCTGGCAGGCCGTGCACGCAATGAAGATGCGGTGGTTATTAGTGTTCCGGCAGGAAAAGCACTGGTGCAATCGGTGGACATACTCACACCGCTGGTGGACGATGCTTTTGCTTTTGGGCGCATTGCGGCGGCTAACGCCCTGTCGGATATTTATGCTTTAGGCGGGCAACCGTGGTCGGCCATGAATATTGCCTGTTTTCCTGCATGCGGTGTTTCGGATGATATGGAACAGACCTTGGGGCAAATTTTGTGCGGCGGTCTCTACGCGTTGAATGAAGCCGGCGCGGTGCTGGCGGGCGGGCATACCGTTGTGGATGATCAACTAAAATACGGACTTGCCGTCACCGGTATTATTGACCCCGCGCTGATTGCTACCAACGATGGTTTGCAGGTGGGGGACGCGTTGCTGTTGACCAAACCTATTGGCACGGGCATTCTGGTTACGGGTATTAAGGCCCGCTGGGAAGATTGGGAAGTCAGCCAGAGCCTGTTGTGTGACTGGTGCGCGCGCTTGAATAAGGCGGGAGCGGCGGTTATTCAACAACTCAGGCTTAAAGCCGCTACGGATATCACCGGAT
>JAVVPD010000051.1:0-15290 GCA_036655975.1 Desulfovibrionaceae bacterium
AAACCCGCCCAAACTGTCCCCGCAGAAAAAGCAGAAAAAGTGGCGCCTAAAGTCAACGGCCCTAAAATAATCAATAAGATAAGTGTTTCCGCCACAGAAAACGGCGCCACCGTGCGTATCGCTGGGGCAAGTTCCCTAAACTATAGAACCATGCACCTCAAAAACCCTGACCGCATTGTTGTCGATTTAGAAGGCATTTGGGCTGTAAAAGCCCCCGGAGTGCCCACCAACAAAGCGGTAAAAAATGTCCGTATTGGTAAACAAGGCAACAAAACCCGCATTGTCATTGATCTCTCCACCCCCCCCGCTAGCATCGCTTTTGTTAAAGCTAATGCTGAAACATTAGAAGTTCGCGTCAAATAGCATTGCTATGGATATATACTTGCCTCTGTAACATTTTACTACCCTGACAAAGGAACACCTATGCCCACCGTTACCGCACAATATCTTGGTAATTTACGCGTTGCATGCGTCCATGAGGCCAGTGGTACGCGCATCATTACCGATGCCCCTGTAGACAATCATGGCAAAGGCGAGGCCTTTTCCCCCACAGATTTGTGTGCAACAGCCGTAGCAACCTGCGCCATGACCATCATCGGCCTGTACGCACAAAACCATGCTCTGAATGTTGACGGCACAAAAATAGACATCGCTAAAGTGATGAACGCTCACCCCCGCCGCATTGGGGAAATACGCATTACCTTTATTATGCCCGACAACAACTATAGTGATAAAGACAAACAATCCATAGAACGCGCCGCACACACCTGCCCCGTACATTTGAGCCTGCACCCGGATGTGGTTCAAAGCTTTATTTTCCAGTGGGCGGATCAAGCATAAACCGCAGCTCCCTTCAGCCCTTAGCCTTTCGGATAAACAAGCATAATCGACATATCCATAACATTAGTACGGGTGGGGCCGGTTTTACACAGACGCTGGCATTGGCTGAGAAAAGGATAACTATTGTTGGCATCAAGATAGTCTTGGGCATTGAGGTTCTGCCGAGCGGCCATGGCGATAGTATCACCACAGGCATAGCCCCCTGCGGCATCGGTGGGGCCATCGGTACCGTCCGTGCCCGCGAATAGAGCGCAAACATTAGGGATACCTTGTAAAGCCAAACTGGCGGCAAGGGCCATTTCCTGATTGCGCCCGCCTTTGCCCTGCCCCTTCAGGGTCACGGTAGTTTCCCCGCCCGCCAGCAGACACACAGGGGCGGATGTAGACGTGAGGCTTTGGGCCTGTTGTGTGGCAAGTGTGATAAGTTCCGCAGCCTTCACGCGGGCCTCCCCCTTTAAGGTATGGGAAAGAATGTGTGGACTAAAGCCAAGGCTGGCAGCTTTATCAGCAGCGGCCTTAAGCGCTTGGGGCAAGGTAGCCACAAGATAGTTACGGACATTATTCCACAAGGGATCTCCTACCTTGGGCGTTTCAGGAAGAGCACCACGCACACCCGTCTGAAGGTGAGCCAACACTGGGGGCGGCAATTGCCGGGTGAGTGCATAATCCTTAAGAATATCTAGACAGTGCTGATAGGTAGAGGCATCAGGGGCGGTGGGGCCAGAAGCGATAACATCAAGATCATCGCCCACCACATCGGACACGATAAGGGAAATGACGGTGGCAGGTTGGGCGGCCCGCGCGAGTTGCCCACCACTGAAAACCGAAAGATGTTTACGCACGGCGTTAAGTTCGTGGATACTCGCCCCGCAGCCCAGCAATAAGGCTGTGGTAGCCTGAATGTCGGCAAGGCTGATACCGGGGCTGGGGGCTGGGGTTAATGCGCTGGCCCCCCCCGTAAGCAGACACAAAACCAGATCACCCGCCCGTGCTGAATGTGCGAGGGCCAGCACTTGGCGCGCGGCGTGTTCCCCCGCCGCATCGGGCACGGGATGGGCGGCTTCGGAAAGACGAATATGTTTCAGGGGCAGGCCATGGGCGTATTTCACAATAACGTGCCCGTCATAAATATAGTCACCAAGTACGCTTTCAAGGGCTTGCGCCATGGGGGCCGCGCCTTTTCCCGCGCCAATGGCAAAAAGGCGGGACTGGGGAGCATGCGGGCCGCCGAGAGGAAAACGTTCATCCGCCACACAGAGCACAGGGCCGGAAGTATCCTCTCGTACACAAACATAGCGTTTAAGCGCTGCGTCAGGCGCAACGGCGGTCAATCCGGCGGAAAAAATAGCATCCAGACATTGACGGCGCTGGGGACTCAGATAAACGGTGTTCACAAGGAACCTCCCTCAGGAATAACAGGACGCGGTAAATTTTTATATTTGACCAATCTGGTTGCAAACACTATCTTTTCACACAGTATCCGCACCCGCAGAACTGGGGCGCCACAGTATACATATTGGAGTAGTATTCAATGTTTTATGCCAAAACACAAGCCGCGCAACACGGGCGCAAGCAGCGAACCTTCCTGTGCTCTGTGCTCTTGGCGGGAACTTTTGCCATTGGCGTGGCCTTAGGCGGAATTCTGTGCACGCCGGGCACTGCACGGGCCATCCCCAAAAGCCCGCGTGAGTTGGCGCTAATTACCGACAAACTCTTACAAACCGCCGTAAACTACGGGGCCATTCCTTCGCTCTACCGCCCACAATATGTGCGCGTTATTGATGCAGACCTTGCCATGGATCGCAATGATCCTGTTTTTATTGTAGAATTTCCTAACGGCCCGCGAATCTACCCCCAAAGAATTTTAGTGTGGCACCATGTGGTCAACGAACTGTTTGACGACATCGCCTACGCAGTAACCTATTGCCCCATTACCGGTACGCTGGCAGCCTACCGCTCAGACTTGGACGGCACCAATCTCATTTTAGACGCAGAAGGCCGGCTTTACGAAGGCAATGCCGTGCTGATTGACCGTAACAGCGGCTCCCTATGGCTACAAATGTTGGGCATGGCTTTTGACGGACCTTTGCGGGAAAGAGGCATGCCCACCCTGCCCGTGTTCTGGACCACATGGGGCTCGGCCAAAAGAGTATACCCCCACGCCCCTGTGCTGGCCGTGCCCAAGGAAGGAACGCGCGCCTATGCCCGCGACCCTTACGGGAACTATTTGAAACGCGGCAATTATTATGACAACGATATTTTAATATACAAGGTCGCCCGCAAAGACAAACGCTTTCCGGTCAAAACCCCCATCCTCGGCATAGAACTGAACGGCATGTTGCTGGCGGTGAATATCCCGTATGTGAAAAAAAAAGGCGTGGTCAATTTTTTTATGGGTGACGAACCCCTGCTGGCAGTGTACGACCGAAGCCTAGATGTCGTGCGTATCTATAACCGTAAATTATGGGACAAACCATCCCTCTTTGTCATCGAGCAGGGGCAGCTTATCGATATTGCCTCACGCTCCGTATGGAATCCCGTCACGGGCAAAGCCCTGCGGGGTAACATGGAAAATGCGTCCATGAAACAGTATTTTGGCGTCTATTCCATGTGGTTTTCGTGGTATTCCATCAATCCCGAAACCTTTACCATTCCGGGTGCCGGAGAAGTTCCTTCAGACGTGCTCAAATTGACGCCTGTAGGACAATAAGACTGGCTGCTCCCCCCATACTCCGGCAACGCGCACACAGCGTGCGGCCCGTAGCGCGGGCAAAGCCCTCAATGCCTCCAGCCGCCATAAAGGTGCGATACTGTGCATAATGTTCGCCGCCCACCAGCCATTCCGCCCCGTGGGCCATAGCCACGGCGGGCATATCAAGATTGCGTTCGGCAAGGCTAAAATCGGCAATAATGCAGTAACGCGCCACCCGCAGCGCTTCCCGCACCACGCAGTGGCCTTGCGCGGGGCTAAGACTGTGCAGTGCCAAAGCCAACACAGCAATGTCAAAATCAGGAGCAGAAGCCCTGCCGGAAAAAGGCAACCGTGTAGCGTCACCCTGCACCAGCCCCAAGGTTTGGGGGCCCCCCGTGAGCGTGTGCCGCGCCTGCCTCAGCATGGGCCACGAAAGATCCAACGCGCAGACGTGCAGGCCATTGCCCTGCAATAGACGGCTAAGCCCAGCAGGCCCGCAACACAAGTCAAGCACCCTGTGCGCCCCAAACTGACGGCACAATGCCAATACCTGTGCCCGCATACCCGCCAAAAGCTTCCCCAGCACAGGTTCATAGGCCCGCGCGACAAAAAGTGCGCGGCCTTCGGGGGTAAACTGCGTTAGACACCTACAAAATTGCATGTCGCGGGAACCTCCGCCAAAGCGGTCAGTAGACGCTTTTTTGCCGCCTGCACCGGAGCGTCAGGGGGTAAAGTATCCAATAATTGTTCAATCTGCCCAGAGTGTTTGATAAAGACCTTGCTCACGGCAAAACGCAAATCATACAACCATGAAGCCAATAGTAGCCTAAAATCGTTGATACTGTGTAAGTCCGCATAGGCTGCCACTTTACCATTCAAAATATCTTCCACCACCTTAGGCGTCCACAGGGCGGGGTCGTCCTGCACGTGCAGCACAACGGCTTTATTTTTAGGGCCAGACTTCCCCAATTCTTCCACCATAATGCGAATAATATCGCATTTATCGGCATCACGCACGGCGTGGGTTACCTGCTGCACGTCCACAGGCAAGTGCGTAGCAACAGCAAATTTGTTGTGCAAACCCACCGCCGCCAGTACAAGCCTGCGAATGGCGGGGCTTTCCGCCGCCAACACGGCATTTTCTCTTTTGAGCGTTTTCAGCCCTAACAGGCCATGATTGACAGACAGGCTGTCTTTAAAAGTCTGCCAGCGGGCGTATTGCGGAAAACGCCCCACATCGTGGTACAAAGCTGCCAAAACCGTGGCCCGCGCACTGGGGGAGTCAAAATGGTGGGCATCGATAATACGGCGGGCATGGAGCAACACCGCTGCAGTATGCCGGATTTTCAATTCCATGGGAACGCCATAGTCAGGGTACGCACGGCAATACGCCGAGGTAAAGCGCGTAAACCAGTCTTCGTGTGTGGATATGTCCGTATACATGCGTTATTTATGCCGGTGGTAGCCCGCTTGGCAAGCGGGGTCTCAGGTTCTTTTGGGGGTCACATTTTGGGCAAATGTTTGGCTGTGCCGCTGCTGTACCCAATAGCGAATTCTATCATACAATACACTGGGATCAATAGGTTTTGTCACATGATCCTGCATGCCCGCCGCCAAACTTTTCCCCCTGTCACTCACAAGGGCGTGGGCAGTCATGGCAATAATAGGAACACTATCCAGCGCGTGATTCTCGCGCAAGGCCGCAGTGGCGGTAAAACCGTCCATAACGGGCATTTGTATATCCATAAGAATCAGATCATATTTTCCACCTTGACCTTTGAGCACGGCTTCTTGTCCGTCATTGGCAAGCTCCACCTGACAGCCCATGCTCTGCAATAATTCACAAGCGATCATTTGGTTTATTTCATTATCTTCCACAAGAAGCACTCGAATACCCACAAGATCCTTGCCAAAGGCAAGTGGTGCACTGGGCATTGCCACGTCTGCCACGGGGGTTTCGCTGTCTGCTATCAGCGGCTTCGTATCAATTCTGTTACCCGCTGCGGTTTCACGCGCCAAGTCCAATCTGATACAGAAAGAAAAACACGAACCTTCACCGGGGACACTACTCACGCAGATAGTCCCGCCCATCATTTCAATAATGGACTTACAGATGGTCAGCCCAAGACCTGTGCCGCCGTATTCACGCGTGGTGGAGGTATCCGCCTGTGTGAAGGCCAAAAAAAGACGGGATATCTGTTCAGGATTCATACCAATGCCCGTATCCTTAACCCGAATACCCAGTAAGATGCTCGCGTTGTCCTGCTCTTTTACCTCAAACATCAGCGTCACCGCACCGCTGTGCGTAAATTTTACCGCATTTGCCAAAAGATTCAGAAAAACTTGGCTCAAGCGCAACCCATCTCCTATAAGCACAGGGGGCACTTTTTCTAGGTATTCCACACGCAAAGCAATACTTTTTTTATCCGCTGAAGCTTGCAGCATATCAAAGGTGGACTGCACAATATCCTTCATGGCAAAAGCGCTATACTCCAGCTCCAGCTTCCCGGCTTCAATTTTTGAAAAGTCCAAAACCCCATTGATAATGGCCGTCAAACTGCGAACAGAAACGCCAATTTTTTCTAAATATTGTGCAATTTTTTGGGGCGGATTTTCCTGCAAGGCAAGGTAGTTCAAGCCCATAATGCCGTTCAGAGGTGTACGAATTTCGTGGCTCATATTCGCCAAGAATTCGCTTTTGGCATGATTAGCCGCATTGGCTTCAAAGCGGGCACGTTCAAGCTCATTTTCTGCTTTTTTCCTTTCAGTAATATCGCGGCTAATACCCACAATACCCAATACCATACCGTGTTCATTCCGATAAATATTTTTTACCGTTTCAAAAAGTACTTCCGTGTCAGATGCTATAAAACGCATCAAGTGTTCATGCCAATAGGGCCCTGAACTGACTAAAGCCTGTTCATCTCCCTCCTGACAGTATTTAATACTTTCTTGAGTAAATAAACCTAATTCCACATCGGATTTACCAATAATATCTGGAACCGTAAGACCGAACAAACGGCACAATGCCGCATTACAACCAACATAATGGCCGTGCGTATCTTTGTAATAAATACAATCAGGGATATTATTCAGCACCGAATTCAGCAATACGCGTTCATAGCGAATAATCGTGTTACTTTCCTGTAAGGCCGCTGTGCGTTTAACAACAAGCTCTTCAAGATGCTGCTTCTGCTCACTTTTTTCTGCTTCTTGCTCTTTTTGTTGTTGAATATCTAAAAATATGCCACAACCAGAGCGCATTGTACCGTCAGCATTCCATTCTATAACAGTACCTATACTTCGTAACCAATACCATTTCCCTTCACTATTACGAATTCTAAATTCACGATTATAATTTTCTTTAGGCCCCAATGCAACTTTTACATAATGATGCCAATCTTCTGAATGGATATTGTTTCGACACCACTCTTTAGAATACACGCTTTCTTTATCAGGGTAGCCCAATAGTGTATTAAAGTATTTGTTAACACGCAGTTCCCCCTTGGCATCGTCCCATTCCCATGTGGCAATTGCTGCCGCATTGACCATAGATGCTAAAGTATCATCCCCTTTCCGAATACGAGCCTGAAGCAAATTGAATACAATAAATAAGCCTAATAAAGAAAAAAATCCTGTTATCATTGATGTTATACAAGTATTATACAATAGCATTGTAGCAGGTGTGAGCAGTATTTCCTTGTCTACAGTGAGAATAATGGACAAATTTAATTCTGGCAGCAGGAGCCGCATTCCCACTCGGTGACCGGAAGAACTTGCAGGAACAAGCTGGTTGGTCGAGCCTACCAAAGCTCGAGTTTCTGGAGTGAGCGCATAGGACTGACCTTCCTGGAAAGAATAGTCAGAACACGCTATAACCATATTATTACTGTCCAGCATGATCAGCCGCATTTCTGGCAAGTTTGCTAAGGGCACAGTCCACGTTTCAGAAAAAGTGTCCATATTCATGGAGATGAAGACTGCCCCGCAAAATACATTATTGTGTATAATCGGGACTATGCCGAAAATGACAACTTTATCCTTTTCTGGATGTTTTTTCACGCCCACAAAAGCATTACCAGACTTCACCTTGTCCTGTTCCGTCCCCAAGGCAAAAGCGCTGTAAATGCCTTGAGCGTCCACCAAAACGGTTCCCTGATTGTCGACAATAGCAATGCTAGAACTTTCTGCATTGAGACTATTAATACGAGCAACAACTTCCATAGCTACGGCAAGGCGCTC
This sequence comes from Desulfovibrionaceae bacterium, assembly GCA_036655975.1. Lineage (GTDB taxonomy): Bacteria > Desulfobacterota > Desulfovibrionia > Desulfovibrionales > Desulfovibrionaceae > CASQEL01. The sequence continues at coordinate 7,775 of JAVVPD010000051.1, forward strand.
CTGTCCACCTGCGGTAAGATTGTCCCCCATGACAGCGGCGCGAATACTGGGAATTTGCGCGGTAATCTTTGCAATTTCTAGCACTTTTTTGATACGTTGTTCGATACTTTGCGATATTGCAGTCAGCGTAAATCTGTAATAGCGCTCGGTAGTGTTCAAAATAATATCTTTCCCATCTTGATACGTAAAATACGAGACGGGGAATACACATACGGTTATCACCAGTGTAAATAACAACAATATACGTCTGCCTGCGCGCATGAAGGCTCCTGTTAGTCAACATCATCATTTATATATGTATACACAACTACTAGTTCCTGCAGAAAAACAGATATTTTTTCTCGCCTTGAGGAAAAGAGTAATTTTTGCTATGATTCAGGGCTGTAGGTTTTTCCCATTTTTTCCCACTTTTACTCGATACTGTGGATACACCATGTCTGAATTTGTTCATTTGCACTGCCATTCCGAATATAGCCTGCTGGACGGTGCCATCCGTCTTAAAGATTTGTGTACCCGCGCCAAAGACCAAGGCATGCCCGCTGCCGCCATTACTGACCATGGTAATCTTTTCGGAGCTGCCAACTTTTACATGGAATGTAAAAAAGTGGGCATCAAGGCCATTATTGGCTGCGAAGTCTATGTTTGCAATGACCATAGCGATAAAGAATCTGAATTATCAAAAAAACGATATCATCTTATTCTGTTAGCACAAAACGATATTGGCTACCACAATCTTGTACGCCTTGTGACCCTCGGTTTTTTAGAAGGTTTTCACTATAAACCGCGCGTCGATAAAGAACAACTCCGCACTTATTCCGAAGGTATTATTGCACTTTCTGCCTGTATCGCGGGCGAAATCCCCCGCGCGATTATTAATTCGGGCATGGATGCCGCTTTAGCGCTCACACAAGAATACGCCAGCATCTATCCCGACCGCTTTTATCTGGAACTCCAGTCCAACGGGCTGGAAGATCAAAAAAAGGTGAATGCGGGTCTCATAAAGCTTGCCCAGCAAACAGGCCTGCCCCTTGTGGCCACCAACGATTGTCATTACCTGAACGCCGATGACGTAGAAGCCCACGACGTGCTCCTGTGCATCCAAACGCAAGCCACCGTAGATAGCGCCAAACGCATGCGTTTTGAAAGCACAGAATTATATTATAAATCAATAGAAGAGATGGAAAAGGCTTTTTCGCATGTGCCAGAAGCCCTCAGCAATACGCTACGCATTGCCGAACAGTGCAATGTGGAAATGCGCTTTGGGGAACATTTTTTCCCCGTGTACGATTTGCCCGCAGGCATGACCCTAGATACCGAATTTGCCCGTCTGGCCCGTGCGGGTCTAACCCGCCGCTTGGAAAAACACCCTGACCGCGCCACCATCGATCCCAAGCGCTACGAAGACCGCCTAGAATGGGAGCTTAAAGTCATTTTGGATATGGGTTTTCCTGGCTATTTTTTGATTGTACAGGACTTCATCAACTGGGCCAAAAATAGCGGTATCCCTGTGGGGCCGGGGCGTGGCTCGGCGGCGGGTTCGCTGGTGGCGTGGGCCTTGCGAATCACCAACCTTGACCCCCTGCCCTATAATCTGCTGTTTGAGCGTTTTCTGAACAATGAAAGAGTGTCCCTACCCGATATTGATGTGGACTTCTGCGAACGCCGCCGCACCGAAGTTATCCGCTATGTTGCAGAAAAATATGGAGAAGATGCCGTCTCCCAAATTACCACCTTCGGTAAAATGAAAGCCAAGGCTGTGGTGCGCGATGTAGGCCGCGCCTTGGGTATGACCTTTGCGGAAACAGACCGCATTGCCAAGCTCATCCCCGAAGATTTGAAAATGACCATCAAAAAGGCTCTGGATATGGAGCCAGACCTGTCCAAACTCTACGCCGCTGATCCACAAATTAAAAAGCTGCTAGACACCTCCATGCGTCTGGAAGGCCTTTCGCGCCACGCCTCCACTCACGCGGCGGGGGTGGTTATTTCCGACAAGCCCATGTCCGAATATCTGCCCCTGTATCGCGGCAAACGCGGTGAACTTGTTACCCAATTTGACATGAAAATGGTGGAAAAAGTCGGGCTGGTCAAATTTGACTTTCTGGGTTTAAAAACCATGACCCTGATTCAAGACACCCTTGACGCTATTGCCCGCCAAGGCAAAGAGGTGCCCGACCTAGACAATTTGGCCTTGCACGACACCGCTACCTACGAACTCTATGCCAAAGGCGATACCGATGGCATTTTTCAGGTGGAAAGCTCAGGCATGCGCCAATATTTGCGCCAATTGCGCCCCAACTGCTTTGAAGATATCATCGCCATGCTGGCCCTCTATCGGCCCGGCCCCCTCGGCTCTGGCATGGTGGACGAATTTATCAAGCGCAAACACGGCGAAGTACCCGTGGTCTACCCTGTGCCCACCCTAGAAGACTGCCTGCGCGATACCTACGGCGTTATCGTCTACCAAGAACAGGTTATGCAGATTGCCCAAATTGTGGCCCGCTATACCTTGGGCGGCGCGGATCTGCTGCGCCGAGCCATGGGGAAAAAAGACCCGCAAGCCATGGCCCAAGAGCGCTCAAAATTTTTGGAAGGGGCTAAAGAGAATGCTATTCCTGCCGCCAAAGCCAATGAAATTTTTGACTTAATGGAAAAATTTGCGGAATACGGCTTCAATAAATCCCATTCCGCCGCCTATGCCCTGATTTCCTATTATACCGCCTTCCTCAAAGTCCATTACAACGTGGAATTTATGGCCGCACTGCTCACCTCGGAAATGGGCAATCAGGACAAATTGCTCAAATACGTTGCCGCCTGCAAAGACATGGGGATTGACGTGCGCCAAGCCAGCGTGAACCAGAGCTTCCGCGAATTTACCGCCGTGGGTGAAGCTGTCGTCTTTGGTCTTGGGGGCATCAAGAATGTGGGGGATGAAGCCATTCGCGAAATTGTCGAAGCCCGTCAGACGGGTGGCCCCTATGGCTCATTTCTTGATCTGGCTTGTCGGGTCAACCTGCGGAAAGTTACCAAGCGAGTGCTCGAATCCCTAGCCAAGGGCGGCGCATGCGATTGTTTTCAGGTTAGCCGAGCCGCACTGCTCGCCAGCATCGACATGGTTGTCGCCAAAGCACAGAAAAAAGCCAAGGACAAAGCCTCAAATCAGGTTTCTCTGCTGTCCATGACCCCGCAGGTAGCAAACCAGCCCCTGGGCGGCATCGGCTTTGACTGCCCTGAACAAAGTATCCCCGAAATGGCCGAAGACCAGAAACTCCGCTTTGAAAAGGACGCCCTCGGCTTCTTTTTGACCAGTCATCCCCTACTGCCCTTCCGTAAGGAAATTAACCGGCTGCGCCTAAAACTTTTGGAAGATGCCCGTGAAATGTTTCCCGGATCGGAACTGGAATGCGGGGTGCTTGTGACCTCCATCAAGGAAGTGATCACCAAGAGCAAAGGGGAACGCATGGCCTTTGTGGGCGTAGAAGATTTGACCGCCCACGCCGAAGTAATTTTTTTCCCCGCTGCCTATGCCGAATGCCGTGAAGTGCTGAAAAGCGACCAGCCCTTACTCCTCCACGCCCGCCTTGACACTAAAATGGACGAAGCCTCCAATGCTGAAACTGAGGACGATGAAGAGGAAGCCCCGCGCGATATCAAATTGCTAGGGCAAAAAGTGAGCCTGCTCACCGAAGCGTGCTCCGCCAGCGATGCCCCTTTATGCGTATCCATTCCCCCCACGCACATGCAACGTGAACATTTGCTCGCCCTGCGCGCTATTTTGGAAAAATATACGGGGAATGTAGAAACAGAAGCCTTGGTCTTGCTCGACGGGTACCAATGCGTGCTGCGTTTCGGCCCGCGCTTTATGGTAAGCCCCGGCCCCCTGCTCGAACAAGAATTGCACCAGTGGGCCATTAACCAATAATGCGAGTGCCCCAAAACCCAAAAAAATCTTTTACTCTGCTATTTCCATATACGTAGCACTTTGAGCGGATTTTTCGGACACGCTTACACTGTGCAGGCGCACGCATAGTGCTTGAATTGCTTGATCCAATTGCTCCCAAATATAGCGAGAGAGATTTTCAGAAGAAGGATTGAGCGTATCAAAAGGGGGCTTTTCGTTCAAAACACAATGGTCAAGGTTGTCCAGCACACGTTTTAAAGCGGCTTTCAGTACCTTAAAATCTACTAACAATGCCGTTTGCCCCTGTAATTTATCACCTTCCACTACCAATTCCACGGCAAAATTATGCCCATGGGTATGTTCGCACTTGCCCTCATAGTGCCGCAAGGCATGCCCTGCCGCAAATTCCGACCGCACTGTTAAACGCCACACTTTTTTCATAACTTTTCCTCATGAGTCAAAGCCCCCCAATGCCGAACGAGCCGGCTCATGGAGGGCACAGGGACAAAAGCCCTGCTGAAGGAGTGGGAAATCCAGCCCTTTTCGTCGCTTCTCGTCGCCAGAGCATTTAGCTATTTTCAATAGCAAAATGCTCTAAAAACCAGCGGGCTGGCCGCCTTCTAAATTTTCAGCCATTTCGCGTAATAATTTGAGAGTTTCCTCCGCGTCTGCAGGGAGCATTTTGTGCAAAGCAAATCCTGCATGAACAATAACATAGTCGCCCACTTGTGCGGGTTCGGGCAAGAGCATGGTGGAAGTTGTCAGATAGGTTTGGCTTTCGCCCACACGGGCCCGAGCCATGCCATCAGAAATAATTTCAGTAATTTGAGCAGGAATAGCAAGACACATGGGAGCTCCTTGAGCTACAAAGTGGCGACAATGGCGCGGATTCGCTCACGGGCCGCCGTTAAAAAATCTTCAAAACGGTTTTGCACCAGGGGCGAAAGACCGATATTCCACGTCGTATAATCTGCAGGTTCCATGCCCAGCACATGAAGCACAGGCTTGGAGCCGTGCAGAAGTTCTGCCATACGTAATGAATCTATAAGATCGATATCGTGAATGGAAAGCCTTTGCTTTTCATCATTGACCAATTGTTCTTCAGTCAGCGTATAAATATCGCCCGCTTTCCCCTTGGCATGGACAATATCAAGAACAAGTACCGCAGAATAACCTTCAAACATGTAAAATACATCGTGTGTGAAGGTTCCGGCTTCGATAACCGTTACACCATCGGGCTGGACTTCTTTTTGCAACTGTTGCGCGGCAAAAACGCCCACGCCATCATCGGTAAGCAGCATGTTGCCAATGCCCATAACCAAAAGTTTTCCCATAAACACCCTCTCAAAAGTGCAGTAAAAGGGGGGCGAGGTTTTCACCTCACCCCCACGTATCGTCAGTCGGGCGGCTCAACCGCGCGAGATGCTAGTGTTTATCCTTGCACTCACCGTCATCGTCATCATTTTTCAACGCAAAACGTTTTTTGTCAGGATAGAGGACAAAGTTCCAGTAGGCCACAAAGGCGGGCAAGGTGATGAACATCAGCACGTAGGCCCAACTTTTGGTAAACAAGAAGTAGTCATAAAAGGTGTGAAAGTTACCTGCAGCCATGATACGTCTCCTCAGCCCTAATGGGCGTCCTTGTAGTCAGGATGTTCGTACAACACGGGCATGTGGTACACGATAAAACGGTACACTGTCACAATCATGGTCACAACAAAGACAGAGATACAAATTTCCCAAATGGTGGGGAAATAGCGTTCTGCCGAGCTGAGCTGATAATTGTAGGCGATCATGCTAACGTTGAAACGATTCATCACAATACCCAACACCGCATTGACCGCACCTAAGCGACACAATTTGATGTTACGGTCGCGGGCACCCTTAGCGTAGATAAGGGCAGGCATAAGCACAAAGCCCAGCATTTCCACCATCCACCACAAGCCATAGCCCGAGATAAGGTACTTGAAGTTATCCTGCACACACATGTCAATAAACTTGAGCATGAAGTAACCAAACAGAATGAGCGAAGCGGCCTTGGCAAAGCTAAAGTTCACTTCGTTGCTTTCTTTCAAATGGGTTTCGTCCATGTATTGATGCACACCCTTGTGGGCAAACATCCCTTCGAAAATAACCATGGAAGCACCCGCAACCATGGAAGAGACGAAGAAGAACATAGGAATAAAAGGCGAGTACCACAAAGGATGCAGCTTGCCAGGAGCGATGAGATACAAAGCGCCAAGCGAAGACTGGTGCAAAGTGGACAAACACACCCCAAAGATGGTCAGGATAATAGTGGCACGCAACACGTACTTGCGGATAGGCAGCAGCCATTTCCATTTTTGTCCCAACCACTCCATGGGCGCGGGTGAGAACTCGATCAGCAGCACAGTCACATAGGTGGCAACACACAAGCCCACTTCAAACAGTACTGAAGTCGTACCGGGGAAGAAGAACATGTATGGCAGACGTAGAGGATGCCCAAGGTCATACAACAGCGCCACAACCACAAAGCCATAACCAAGAAAGGCGGTGGTAATAGCGGGGCGCACGGCCGAATGAAAGTGTTTCATGCCCATAATATAGCAGGCCACAGTGGTAAAATAGCCACCAGCCGCCAAGGACACGCCACACAGAAGGTCAAAACCGATCCACATACCCCAAGGGGAGTTGTCACTCAAATTGGTGATGGAACCGATGCCTTGCGTAAAACGAATGAAGGTTAAAATGAAACCCACAATAAGAATAATTGCTGTAATCTGATTGCCAGGGCGACGTAACGAAAACTCGCCGAGGTTCAGCATTTTGTCCTTGGTAGGGATAGTTATCTGGTGCATATTACGCGCCCTCCCCGTGCTTGCACGAGCAACCATGCTCGCATTCTGTGGCCTTTTCTGCGTCAGCCAGTGCTTCGCGCAGCTGACGGGCCGTGTCGGGGCCTTGGGTTTCTTCCACCTTGCTGATGGCAGCCTGCATGGCAGCATCCGCATCGGCCTTGGCTTTCGCCATTTCGGCCTTGGCAATGGCTTCCTTACGCTTGGTGATGCCATAGGCACCGGCAAAGAGTACGGGCCAGAAACCAATGATCATTGGAACAGAACCAAGAGCACCAGCGGTCAATTCGCCCATGGGACGATTGCCAAGGTGCAAGTCAAAGCCCACCTTGTCGGAAGGCACCCCAGACAAGGTCATCCACGCCGTGCCCCCAGCATCGTGCTCGCCGTACAGATAATCCACATAGCGTTCAGGATTGGCTTCAATGCGTTTGCGGGCCACGTTAATCAAGTCTTTACGCTTGCCAAAGGTCAGAGCGTCCATGGGGCAGGCTTCCACGCAACCGGGGAGCTTGCCTTCTTTGAGGCGGGGCGCACAGAAGGTACATTTGAGCACCAACGGATCATAGGGTTCTTCGTATTGAAAACCTGGGGCGTAAAAGGGGCAGGCTATCATACAATAGCGGCAACCCACGCACTGGCTTCCGTCGTAAGACACCACGCCGTTGGCTTCTTTTTTAAAACATTTGGCAAAGCAGGCAGAGGCGCAGGCCGGATCATTACAATGGTAACATTGCAATTTACGAAACACGTCTTTGCCATCCACATGGTATTTGTTCAC
>JAVVPD010000052.1:0-15114 GCA_036655975.1 Desulfovibrionaceae bacterium
AAAGCGTTGAGCGAATTATGCAGAATAATGCCGCTGGTGAATTCAAAAGGCTGGGGGGGGATGCCCTTGGACAAGCGAGACACGATGCCTTTCACATATTGGGCGACCTCGGGGTCTTCCACCAAGGGCAATTGTGAGCGGATGAGTACCTCAAATTTGCGGCCCAGCTCTTTTTCGTCTTTAATGCCAAAACTGCCCAAACCTAAAAAGGCGTGGGCAGGGGGGATACAAAGGTGCAGACTGAACAGCACCAGCATGGCAAGCGCTGTCAGCGGTTGACGCCACCACATCCCGCCACGGGGGCGTATGGGTCTGCTGGGCTGTGCGTTCATTGCAGACTCTATAAGATGTCCCATACAGGGCCTTCAGGGGTATCGCGCAGGTCAATGCCCATGGCGGTGCATTGCTCGCGTAAGGTGTCAGATCGGGCAAAGTCTTTATTTTTGCGCGCTTCTTGCCGTTCCTGTAGCACTGCGGCTACCACGCTGGTGTCAATGCCTTTGCGCTCGGCACGCATCCGGCGCAAGTCGTCTAAAAACACCGAGGGCTGTTGTTCAAATAAACCCAGCACCTGCGCCCACTCAGTCCAGACTGCTTGCAGGCGTACCAATAAGTCCCGTGTGCCTTCAGCGGCGCGCAGGCTTTTGTCTTCCATCAACCTGTTGGCAAGGCGCACCAGCCCGAAAATATGCCCCAAGGCTGACGCTGTGTTGCAGTCATCGTCCAGCGCTTCATCCAGCGCCGTGGTCAGGGCCGTAAACTCTGTGTTCACGTCCTCCGGCAGGGCAATTTTTTTCCACTGGGCGCGTTGTAAGCTTTTTTCCAGTTCCTGCAAGCATTCGTACACACGCTTTTGGCCTTTTTCCGCCTCGTCCATACTCTGGTCTGTAAAATCAATGGGACTGCGGTAATGCTTGCTCAGTAAGAAAAAGCGCAGACTTTCCGGCAAATAATGCTGTAAAATATCTCTAATCGTTTTAAAATTTCCCAAAGACTTGGACATTTTCTCGGAATCCACCTGCACAAATCCGTTATGCACCCAGTAACGGGCCAATTCCTTGCCTGTAGCCGCTTCGGACTGGGCAATCTCGTTTTCATGGTGCGGGAAAATCAAGTCCAGCCCGCCCCCGTGAATATCTAAGGGCAAAAAGTCTGCGTTCATGGCTGAACATTCAATATGCCACCCCGGGCGCCCTTGGCCCCACGGGCTGTCCCATGACGGTTCTCCTGCTTTGGCGGCCTTCCATAAGGCAAAATCTAAGGGATCTTCTTTTTCTTCTCCCACGGCAACGCGGGCTCCGGCCTGCAGTTCGTCTAGGCTGCGGCCCGACAATTTGCCATAACCTTCAAAGGTTCGTACCCGAAAGTACACGTCCCCTGAAAGGGTGGCGTAGGCCTTACCCTCTGCGATAAGTTTTTGACATAAAGCCTGCATTTCTTGGATATAATCGGTGGCCCGTGGCTCTGCCGTGGCCCGCAAAATGCCCAGCCGATCCATGTCTTCATGAAAGGCCTGTATGTAGGTTTCCGCAACTTCGCGCCAATCACGCTGTTCGTGATGGGCACGGGTAATGATTTTGTCGTCCACGTCCGTAAAATTGCGGATAAAATTGACTTCTAGACCCTTGTGTCGCAAATAGCGTACGAGTACGTCAAACACCAAGGCCGAGCGCGCGTGTCCGATATGACACAAATCGTATGCTGTAATTCCGCAGACATACATAGCAACTTTTCCCTCACGCACGGGCGTAAAGGTTTCTTTTTTTCTGGTCATGGAATTGTATAATTGCATGGTCTTTCTCCTAGTATTCCCCGTCAATCAAATCAATACGCCGTTGGTGGCGGCCGCCTTCAAAAGGGGTATCGAGAAAGGCATGAACAATGGCGTAGGCAAGGCCTGCACCGGTGACACGTTCCCCGAGGCAGAGCACATTAGCGTTGTTGTGCTGGCGGGTGGCGCGGGCTTGAAATTCGGACGTGCACAGGGCGGCGCGGATGCCAGGCATACGATTGGCGGTGATGGACATACCAACGCCTGTACCGCAGATGAGAATACCTTGGCAGTCCGCATCCTCCAGCACTGCCGCGCAGACTTTGCGCGCGTACAGGGGGTAGTCGCAACTGGCGGTGGAGTGGGTACCTTCATCAATTATGGTATGACCGAGGGACGAAAGATGCAATATGAGTGATGATTTAAGCGTGAAACCCGCGTGATCAGAGGCAATATGTATAGAGGCCATGCGGCAAACTCCTGTAGGCTTATTTAGTGGCAGCTTTGAGAGGCTGCAATTGGGTCGCTTCGGGTAAGATAAGTTTCAAATTTTCAGGCGTAAAGGCTTTGGGGGGAAAGTCCCGTTCTTTCACCAAGATAAGGGCTCTTTTGCCATTGGGGTGTTGGATTTCGATCCGGCGCGGCAGGGGGGGGGTGTCGTCGGTGTAGGCGATGCTCATATCCCAGCCATGGGCGCCGTCTTCACGCCATTGCACGGGCAGGCCCTGATCATTGAGGGACAGGATGCCGCGCAGTTTTTGATGGTCAAGGCTGTAGGCTATGCCGTTTTTTGTCGTATAGGCGGCGTTGTAGCTTTGTCCAAATACCTGAGTGTATTGCCCTTGTAGTAAAGAGGACAGGTCGCCTATCCCCAAGGGAACGGGCACCCCGAGGACGAGCAAGGGTTTTTGGTTCCCTTGATGAAAATAGGCTTTTTGCTGGCTGGGGTCGTACAAGAGGAAGTGCTTGCCTTCTTCGGCGATTTTCGCCACGGTCACGCCCACGCCCGCCATGACGTCCAGGCGCAATTGGGTGGCATCGTTGCCCCACAACAGGGCTACCACGCGGCGGCTATCTCCTTCAGGGCCGTAGCGCAAACTCATCTGAACCCGGAAAGGGCGGGCGGCTGGGGCCGAAGCGCTTTCATAGCTATGCCATAAGGCTGTGGCGGCAGCCGGATCAGCGCTGACAGCGGGTATCTGCGGACTTTTGGCGCACGCGGTGAGGAGCAAAGCTGCAAGGCAGAGGGGAAGGAAGGGATGTCGCATCATTATTTTGCCAGTTTCTTACGCAGACTTTCTGCATTGGGAGGATTAAATTCTAGAGCTTTTTCGTAGCCTTTACGGAATTCCACTGTATTTCCAAGGGCTTTGGCGATATCGCCATAATGTTCCCAGATGGTGGGGTCGGGCTCGCCGTCCATAGAAACAGCCTTATTGATGGTTTCCCACGCTTGGGCTGTTTTTCCCGCTTTGAATTGCGCCCACGCCAGCGAGTCTACAATGTAGGACATGGTGGGGGAAAGGCGCATGGCTTGCTCCAGCAGGCTGACGGCACGGGGGAGATCCTGGCCCTTTTCGGCAAGGGTGTAGCCCACATAATTGAGGGCCTGCGCGTGATCGGGGTGCCGGGTAATGATGGCTTCCATGGCGGCGAGGGCAGCTTTTTTATTCCCTTGTTCGTCCAACAATGATGCGCGCAGAAAGGCCAAATCTCCATTGTCGGGCCAAACTGTCACGGCTTTATCGGCGGCTTTTAAGGCCTCAGCCGATTTTTTCAGGCTTGCCAGCAAGCGTATTTCAATTTGCCACAGTTCTGTTTGTTCTGGGCTGCTTATCTGGCCCTGTTGGGCGGCTTTTAAAGCCTCATCAAGCTTGCCTTCTTGGGCAAGAAGTTGCACCCGCAAAAGTACGGCGCGGTCGAAATAAGTATTGTTTTTTGGTATTTTATCCAAAAAATTTAAGGCTTCGCGCACGTCTTGTCGCCCTTCATAGGCTGCGGCGGCTAGATAGAAAAAAACTTCGGACGGCGCGTTGGGGTTTTGGGCGATGACGCGTAATTGTGTTTCGGCCTGCGCGTATTTGCGGGCTTCCATAAACATGGAGGCCACGGTCAGGGCAAAAGCGGGGTCTTGGGGGCCTTTGTGGGCAAATTCCAAGGCCTTTGCGGGCTGATCAAGACGAAGGGACAGAGCAATGAGCCGCATGAGAACTTCCTGACTCTCGTCATTGAGCTTCAGCATTTTTTCGTACACTTTGCGGGCGGCGTTGTACTGCTTGCCTCTTTCATAAATATAGGCCAATTCGGCCATGGCTTCGATAAATTCGGGAGAGGCCTTGACGGCTTTTTGCAAATAGGGCACGGCTTCGACGGCGCGATTCATACCGATGAGCGCACGGGCGTGGTAATAGTCTACCAAGGCAGTGCGTTCCTTACCGCTGATAGCGGAAAGAATTTTTTGCGCCTCGGCAAATTGCAGGCCTTTGACCAGCAACAGGGCGAGTTCTAGCCGCGCGTTAACATTTTCTGGGTGTGCGGTGGAAAATTTACGCATGTAGTCGATGGCTTCGTCTTTTTTGCCATTTTCCATCATCGATTCGGCATAGAGCAGACTCAGCGAGGTGTCTGCGGGAAAAAGGCTCAGGCCGATTTCAATGGCGGTGGGGGCGAGCGGCGACTTGCGGCTCATAAGCCAGATGGAGGATTCGATGTACACCGCAGGGGGCGGTGTGTGGGTTTTGAGGGCCTCAAGGGCACGCAGCAACACTTGTTCGTCTTCCTGACGCAGGGCCTGATCGTAGAGCAGGTAGGCGAAGGTACCTTGCGCTTCAGGGCTGAGCTCCCAAATGACGGCGTTTTGAGATTTTTTTTCATTGTTGCTGTCATGCGAAGCGCAGCCGCCGCATCCCAATAAGGAAAAGCACGACAATGTGGTCACGGCAAAAAGCAGGTGACGGAGGTGAGACAGGTGTTTCATACCTATGAGTTGATCCAGTCTTCTGAAAAGTCTTTAATATCGCCGGTCAGATGCTGGCGAAGTTTTTCCAGCAAACGAGCTTCCAATTGCCGCACACGTTCTCGGGTGACATTATACCGTTCCCCAATCTCGCGCAAGGTGACAGGCTCATCCGTGAGCAGACGATTTTGCAGGATGTAGACTTCTTTTTCGTTCAGTTTGGGGATGATGGTCTTGAGCCGACTTTGCAAAATATGTGCAATTTCAGACGATGCCAGGGTTTCCTCAATGCCGGGGCCAAGGGCGGGTAAAAAATCCATGCGCGTGGCCCCGCCGGGTTCGTCGCCCACGGTGATATCTAGTGACATATCAGTAGAGGCTAGGCGTTGATCCATCTCATTTATTTGATCTTCTGTCACCCCAAGGCGTTCTGAAAGCATAACGGCATCGGGGTCAAAACCCTGTGAAATCAGTTTTTGGCGCTCTTTATTAAGGTTGTAAAAAAGTTTACGCTGCACCTGTGTGGTGCCGATTTTCACCATGCGCCAATTGTCCATGATGAATTTTAAGATATAGGCCTTAATCCAGAAGGCTGCATAATAGGAAAATTTGATTCCCTTGTCGGGGTCAAATTTATTGACAGCGCGCATCAGGCCCACATTGCCTTCTTGAATAAGGTCAAGCACATTCTGCATCCAACGGCGCTGAAAATCCATGGCAATTTTGACCACGAGGCGTAAATGTGATGAAACCAGACGAAAGGCGGCGTCGGTATCACCGTTCAGGCGCACACGCTGGGCGAGGGCCAATTCTTCTTCGGGTTTGAGCATGGGGAAGCGGCTGATTTCTTTCAAGTACAGGTGTAAACTGTCTTTGGTGCCCGCCACTCTGGGCAATTGCGGCATGGGCGCGGCCGAAGAGTCGGCATCGTCCAAGTCTATGGGATCAACCTCAACAGGGTCAAGGTCAACCACATCCTCCTCGTCAGTGTCCAATTCTTCAGCCTCTTCTGTATCGGGCGGGGTACTGTCCAGCACTTCGACCTCTTCGATAACTTTTGGCTTACGCGAAGATTTTTTGGGAACTTTCGGGGTTTCGTCTTCTAACAATGATGTATTTTTACTTTTTTTCATTTTTTTTACTTGCGTCCACCGGGTGTGGATGTTTTTGTGGCTGTCAATAACTTGTGCATGCTATAGTTTTGGTTTGTTCTTTTCAACGATTTTCAGTACTAAAAATGTTGTTCGGAATAAGTGCGTTGATCATTAGCCCTTTGCTCGGGAAACATATACAGGAGTTTGCCACATGTTGGACCTTAAAAAAATGTTGCAGTCTGGGAGAATTCTTCTTCTCGACGGTGCTATGGGCACCATGTTGCAAGGGGCGGGGATGCCCGCTGGGGCTGAACCCACACGTTTTTGTGTCGAGCGCCCCGATATTTTGCAGAATATTCATGCCGCCTATGTACAGGCCGGCGCGGATATTTTGACAACGTGCACTTTTGGGGGCAGCTCGTACAAGCTTTCGCCAGATATGGATGTTATCGACTTTAACAGGGCCATGGCGCAGGCAGCGCGGCATGCGGCCCAGAGTGCTGGGGGGGGACGGCAGGTTTTTGTGGCGGGAAACGTGGGGCCGACGGGTCATTTTGCGTGTCCTTTAGGTGACGTGGAACCTTCAGATCTTATCACAGCCTTTCGCCAGCAAATACGCGGATTGGTCCAAGGGGGGGTAGATTGCATTTTTATTGAAACGCAATTTGACCTTGCCGAGGCTAGGGCGGCGGTGATTGCCGCTCGTACCGAGTGTGCGCTCCCCATTATTGTGTCCATGACCTTTGAGAAAAATATGAGCCTTACAGGCTCCAGTCCCGAACTTTTCGCTGAAACTATGCAAAATCTTGGGGTTACGGCTTTAGGCACCAATTGTAGTGCCGGGCCGGAACAAATGATACCGGTGGTGGAAGAGTTGTTGGCCTATTCTCGGGTTCCGGTACTTGTGGAGCCTAATGCGGGTTTGCCGGAACTTATTAATGGCAAAACGGTGTTCCGCCTTGCGCCCGAAGAATTCGCCCAGAAAACTGCGGCTTTTGCGGCGGCTGGGGCACAAATTTTGGGTGGCTGCTGCGGCACCAGCCCTGCACATATTGCCGCCTTGCGTCAGGCTGTTGGGGGCATGACACACCGTAAGCCTGAGTGTCGGGTAGGGCTTGGCAGTATCGCGCTAACGTCTCGTTCTTCTATCGTGCGGATCGGAGAAGGTCAACCAATATCAATTATAGGTGAACGAATAAATCCTACCGGTAAAAAACAGCTCACGGCAGAATTGCAAGCGGGTGAATACGGCCTTGCCTTGCGCTATGCCGATGAGCAACTTGCGGCAGGATCGCCTATTTTGGACGTGAATGTGGGCGCGCCGCTGGTTGACGAATCTGTGTGTTTACCTCAATTAGTTCAACGTCTTGTAGGTCGTGTGTCCGCGCCGCTTTCGCTTGATTCTTCCCATATGGGGGCTATTGAACAAGCTTTGCCTTATTGCCCAGGCTCTGCACTGGTCAATTCCATCAGCGGGGAAACAGGGCGGATGGAATTTTTGGGCCCCCTGTGTCGCGATTATGGCTCACCCTTTATCTTATTGCCGTTGCGGGGTAAGAAATTGCCGGTTATGGCTGCCGAACGTATCGCCATTTTAGAAGAGCTTATTGAACAGGCCGATGCCTTGGCTATTCCGCGCCGTCTGTTGCTGGTGGACGTGTTGGCTTTGGCCGTGTCGTCTAAGGGTGAGGCTGGGGTGCAGTGCCTAGAAACTATTCGTTGGTGTTGCCGCGAAGGCCTGCCCACCACAATCGGCCTTTCCAACGTGTCTTTTGGGCTGCCCGCGCGAGACTTGCTCAACGCCACCTGTCTGTCCATGGCGGTGGGGGCGGGCCTGACGGCCTGTATTGGCAATCCCTCCAACCTGCGCTTGCGTGAAGTGTTGGATACCGCAGAAGTGTTACTCGGTCGGGATCGGAATGCCGAACAGTTTATCGCTTCGTACGCGCATTGGACAGCGGGAGCGGACAGCGTGGTGACCAGCCAGACCGCCAAATTGGCGGCGGCAACTACCTTGGAAGACGCCGTTTTGCGTGGTAACAAAGAAAGTGTTACAGCCTTGGTGGAAGCCGAACTTGCCCAAGGGGCGGATCCGCTGGCTTTGGTGCAAGAAAAACTTATTCCGGCGATTACCGAAGTGGGCGCACGCTATGAACGCCGTGAATATTTTCTGCCCCAGCTTATCCGTGCGGCGGAAACCATGCAAAAGGCCTTCAAAACTTTGAAGCCCTTGCTGGAAGCGCAGCGCGGGCCAGAGCAGCGCCCGGTGATTGTGCTGGCAACCGTGGAGGGGGATATTCACGATATTGGGAAAAATATTGTGGCCCTGCTGTTGGGTAATCACGGTTTTGATGTCATTGACGCGGGCAAGGACGTGAAAGCGGTGGATATTATTGCCTGTGCCAAAAAACATAAGGCTGCCATTGTGGGGCTTTCGGCCCTGATGACAACAACCATGGTACGCATGGAAGATACGGTCAAATTGGTGCGGGCAGAACATTTACCCTATAAGGTGATTATTGGCGGGGCTGTGGTTACCCAAGCCTTTGCGGACGCCATTGGTGCTGATGGCTATTCTGCGGATGCGGTCAGCGCGGTGCGCGTGGCTAAGTCTTTACTTCCAACTAATTGAAGAGTAATAAACCATGTTTAATAAAAAATATATTTGTCTTGTGGCCTTGTGTGTATGCTTGTTGCCCGTATGGGCATTGGCCGCACCGGCAACGCCCCCTACCCTTAATGTTCCGGCTTTGCGGGATATGATCAACATGAATAAGGGGAAGGTCATTCTACTGAATTTTTTTGCCACATGGTGTCCCCCGTGTCGGGAAGAAATTCCCAGTCTTGTGGCCTTGGTTCAACAATACCCCGCAGACAAGTTTGTGATTATCGGGATATCTGTGGATCAGGATATAAAGTTGGTGCAACCTTTTGTGGATAAAATGGGTATTAATTATTCCGTATTTATGGCGGCCGAAGATATTCCCGCGCTGTACGGTGTACGTACTATCCCCCATAATGTGGTGTATGACAGCAAGGGAACATTGGCTGCCAATGCGCCCGGCTATGCGTCAGAGGCGGATTTGAAAGAATTTATCGATACTCTTCTGGAGCAAAAGAACAAATGACCGATTATATTATTCGTGCGGCCCACATGGGGGATGTTAAGGGGATTCACGCCCTGCTGATGGCCAGCGCCACCAAGGGGCAATTGTTGCCCCGCGCCCTGACGCACTTGTATCGGCATATCCGAGATTTTTACGTGGCGGAAGCCCCCAATGGTCGCTTGGTGGCTTGCTCCGCCCTTGCGCCGGTGTGGGAAGATTTGGCAGAAGTATGCTCGCTGGTGGTGGACGAAAGCTTGCGCGGTCAGGGGCTTGGACGTAAAATTGTTGACCGTTGTGTGGCCGATGCCCGCCCTTTGGGTTTGTCTAAGGTGTTTGCCCTGACCTATCAGGAAGAATTCTTTAAGCATTTAGGTTTTTCGGTTGTGGATAAAGACGTGCTGCCCCAAAAAATTTGGGCAGATTGCGTGCACTGCCCCAAGTACCCAGATTGTGACGAAACCGCCGTTCTGCTGCAATTGTAGGGGGGCTAAGTATGCATGTTAAAGAGCTTAAACTTGTGTTTAGCCAAGGGCAAATTCAGGATCGGGTCACCGCCATGGGGGCCGCCATTGATCAGTGTTATGGCGATGCCCCCCTTGTTGTGGTTTGTGTGCTCAAAGGGGCCAGCATCTTTTTTTCAGATCTGGTGCGTGCCATTACTACGCCACGGGTTGAGCTGGATTTTGTGCGTTTGTGTAGCTACGGCACGGGCGACAATTCCAGTGGAAGCATCACCTTCCGCAAGGATGTGGAAATATCCTTAACCGGTAAGCATGTGCTTATTGTGGAAGATATTGTGGATACAGGCCACACCATGCACTTTTTACGGGGTGAATTTGCCGCGCGTGGGGCTGCAAGCCTGCGGATAGCGGCGCTGGTGGACAAACACGAACGACGGGAAAAGGCGGTGCAAACCGACTTTGCGGGTTTTTCCTTGCCGAAAGGCTTTATTGTGGGGTATGGACTGGATTATGCGGAACAATACCGCAATCTCCCCGCTATTTATGAAGTGATTCCTGAATAATGCCCTGAAGATGTTTTTGGAGAAAATATGGAAGTTACCTGTCCTAAATGTTCGAGTCGTTTTAATCTCCCGGATACCGTGGCTAAACCCGGTGCAAAATTGCGCTGTTCGGTGTGCAAAGAGATTTTTCGTTTAGACGACAACACAAAATCTGCCGATGTTTCTTCCGATTTTAATATTGATTTTACCGAAAAATTGTCGATGGGCGATCAAAAAAAGCGTAAGCACGGGCGTAGCATCGTTCTTGCCCTGCTTTTTTTGTGTCTGTTGGGCGGTTCTGGTGGTGCGTGGTGGTATTTTAAAATATTCCTGCCTTCACAGCAGGTTGCCGTGCCAGAAATCAGCCTAGAGAAAAAGGTGGAAATGCTCACCATGCGTAATGTCCGCCAATATTACGTGAATAATGAAAAAATCGGGCAAATTTTCGTTATTGAGGGCAAGGTCGTCAACGAATTTCCTGAACCCAAAGAATTGATTGAAGTGGAAGCCACCCTGTATGGGATGGATAAAAAAGCCCTTGTCAGTAAAAAACACTTGGCGGGCACCGCGCTGTCTTTGTTTCAGCTTCAGGTCTTGGGCGAGAAAGAATTGGAAGCCTTTCTCGGCAACAAGATAGAAATTCTCAGCAATAATACCAATGTTCCCACGGGGGGGGAAGTGCCCTTCATGGTGCTGTTCTACACCCCGCCTCAAGGCATTGCCGAATTTGGGGTGCGAATTATCGACGTGAAGGACATTGCAAAAAAAGAAGAATAAAAAATTTTGAGATTCTCCCCCTCTCGCGATAAAATGTGTTGCGTTTCGGGTACGGCAGGCTTTCTTCCTCGTGCGAGCGCTGAGGGGAAAGCCTTTATTACTCTATAAAGGGCATTATACATGGCAAAAGTGCGTGAAACATATATTTGTACTTCGTGCGGGGGGCGTTCACCGCAATGGCAGGGGCAATGCCCGGTGTGTAAAAGTTGGAATACCCTAGAACTTTCGGCTGTGCCACGGGAAAGCGGCGGCAAGAGTCGTGGGCGAAGCTCGGGGCTGGGGGTGCAAGCGCCGGTGGTGTTGTCCAGCGTGTCGGAAGAAGGGCATTCTCCCTTTGGCACTGGGCTTGAGGCATTGGACAGGGTGCTGGGCAAGGGCTTTGTGCCGGGGTCGGCTCTTCTTGTGGGGGGGGAACCGGGCATTGGCAAGTCTACCCTATTGTTGCAGGTCGCGGGCGCGGTGGCGGCAGCGGGGCGCAAGGTACTGTATGTTAGTGGTGAAGAATCCCTGCCCCAAATCAAAAAACGCGGCGAGCGTTTGGGCGTTTTGCACAAAAATTTATTGGCCCTTGCCACATCGCGGGTGGATGATCTTGCCGATCCTTTGGCCCACGATCCCCCCGCACTGATGGTTGTGGACTCGGTGCAAACCCTTACCAGTGTGGATGCTGAAGGCCTGCCCGGTAATGTGAGCCAAGTGCGCGCTGTTGCCACTGATTTACTGGATCGCTGCCGGCAGAGCGGCACCTGCCTTGTGCTGGTGGGCCATGTAACCAAGGACGGCACCTTGGCGGGGCCGCGCCTTTTGGAGCACATGGTGGATACAGTGGTTTCGGTGGAAGGAGACAGGCGGCAGATGTTTCGCCTGTTGCGCGTGTTCAAAAATCGCTTTGGCCCCAATGAGGAATTGTTGGTGTTCCAAATGGCCCAAAACGGTATGCAGATTGTAGAAGATCCGGCTACCTTTTTTTTGGGCGCGCGGGATGCCTCCCTCAGCGGTACTGCCGTGGTTATGGGGGTGGATGGGCATCGGCCTTTGGCTGTGGAAGTGCAGGCTTTGGTCACGCGCACCTATTTGGCTATTCCTCGGCGCACGGGTTTGGGTTTTGACGTGAATCGTTTACATTTGCTCTTGGCGGTACTCGAAAAGCGCCTAAAATTGAATTTTGGGCAGGTGGATATTTACGCCAAAGTGGGCGGCGGTATGCGCTTGCAGGATCCCGGCCTTGACCTTGCGCTTGTGGCGGCCTTGCTCTCTTCATTTTACGATATACCTTTACCAGAGAGAGCTGTTTTGTGGGGTGAGGTGGATCTTAACGGGCAAGTCCGTGCCGTTTCCGCCCAAGATATTCGTTATGGGCAGGCCAAGCGTTTGGGCTATAGCCCTATTTTACACCCTGATACTGACAAGGGTGGTATTTCTACCGTTGTAGATTTGCAACAACGTCTTTTCAGGAAATCCTAATGGCCCTAGAATGTGAAAGAAAATATCTTGGAATAGATTTTGCTTCTGTACGCACCGCCTTAAAAGAACACCACGCGGTGTGCGAAGGTATTCATATCGAAAGCAATTCTTTGTGGGACACGCCCCACCGCCGTCTGCGTCCGCAAGGTACCTTGTTGCGTTTGCGTACCCAGCAATGGTATGCTTCGGGCAATAATTGTGCGGCTTGTAAGGGGCGCACATACATCCTGACGCTAAAAATGGTCGCTACTGAGCAGCAAGGCTGTAAAATTCGTGAAGAATGTGAAGTTGTTGTTGATGATGTTGCGATTATGGAATCCATTTTGCGTGGGCTTGGGTATGAGATTACCGCACGTTATGAAAAAGTGCGTGAAGTCTGGCATATGCACAATGCGGAACTGGCTTTAGATATCTTGCCCTTCGGGCACTTCATGGAAGTGGAGGGTACGGTGGAAGCCATTGAATATGTAGCAAAACTTGTGCATATTGAGCGTGCCTTGCAGTCTACCGAAAGCTATCATCGTCTGCACCAGGAATGGCGCAGTGCCCAAGGCTTGGAACCGTGCATTGATTTTGTGTTTGAACCTGCCCAAAAGGCCGAGTTAGTCCGGTATATACAGGAATTAAGTCTATGAGCCTGCAAAATATGACGGTTGATCCGCAGGAAGACGCGGACGTGCTGGTTGAAGAAGCTTTGAAAGAACCGCATTTGTTTCGGGTGTTGTTGCATAATGACGACTATACTACTATGGAATTTGTGATTACCATTTTAATAGAGGTGTTCCGCAAACAAGCGGAACAAGCCGCCGCCATTATGCTGGCTGTGCATGAACAAGGTGTGGGCCAATGCGGCGTGTACACTCGGGAAATAGCGGAAACAAAAGTGCGTATTGTACATAAAAGAGCAAAAAAAGCAGGTTTTCCCTTAAAAGTGACTCTGGAAGAAATTTCCTGAAGGGGGGCACTGTGATCAACTATTTTACCCAAAAGGTACTCCCATGCTGGGAAGACATCTACAGATAGTATTAAATAATGCGGTGATGGACGTGCGACGGCGACGGCACGAATTTTTGACATTGGAGCATGTGCTGTTCGCCATGACCCAAGAAGCGCACGGGCGTATGCTCATTGAGGGCTGCGGGGCTAATGCGGCCGTTCTGCGCGAGCAATTGCAAGGTTTTTTTCAGACGCATATGGAAGTTTTGTCCTCGGACGAAGCGGTAGAGATTATCCAGACAGAGGGCGTACAGCGGGTGCTGGACAATGCTTTGCTGCAAATCCGCTCGGCGGGGCGTGAATTGGTGGAATTGGGCGATGTTTTAGCCGCCATTATGGACGAAGAAGATACCTTTGCCTTTTATTATTTGCGTAAACAAGGGGTTTCGCGTCTGGACGTGTTGCAATATATTTCCCACAGTATAGATATGGGGAACGGGTCTACCGGAGTGGGGAACGATACGGAGCGCCGTGCGGAACTGGACGGCGAAAGTGCCACCGAGGATGCGGGGCAGGACGCGCTGGAAAAATTTACGGTGGACCTCACGGCCCGCGCAAAGGCCGGAGAGCTTGACCCTTTGGTGGGGCGCGAGGCCGAACTGGACCGCACGGTGGAAGTTTTGTGCCGTCGCCGCAAGAATAATCCGCTGTTTGTGGGTGAGCCGGGCGTTGGAAAAACCGCCATGGCGGAGGGGCTGGCTTTGCGTATTGCCCAAGGCAATGTGCCCGCTAAATTTAAGGATGTACATATTTTTTCTTTGGATATGGGCTCGTTGCTGGCTGGGGCGCGCTATCGGGGTGATTTTGAAGGCCGGATGAAGGCGGTTATTGCTGCTGTCCGTAATATTCCCAATGCTATTATTTTTATTGATGAAATTCATACTATAGTGGGTGCGGGGGCGACTTCTGGCGGGGCTATGGATGCGTCTAACTTGCTCAAACCCATTTTGGCGGCGGGGGAGGTGCGCTGCATCGGTTCCACCACGTACGAAGAATTTCGTAATCATCTGGAAAAGGATAGGGCTTTGTCCCGTCGTTTTCAGCGTATTGATATCCGCGAGCCTTCAGTGCAAGAATGCTTGGATATCTTGAAGGGTTTGAGTCCTCGCTACGAAAAGCATCATCAGGTGCGCTATCCCGTGCCGGTGCTTAAGGCGGCGGTAGAATTGTCGGCGCGGCATGTGCAGGAAAGACTGCTGCCCGACAAGGCCATTGACGTGATGGACGAAGCAGGGGCGGCGGTGAGCTTACGTCCGGCGGTAAAAAAAGGATGCCATGTCAGCCTGCACGATATTGAACGCATTGTGGCGCGGATGGCAGGCATTCCCGAGCGCTCGGTTTCTGGGCGTGAAAAAACGCGCCTTGCTACGCTGGAACACGACATGCTTCAAGTGGTTTACGGGCAGGATGAGGCTGTGGCGCTGACCGTGAGGGCTATTTTGCGTTCACGGGCAGGCATTGGGCGGGAAGATCGTCCGGCGGGCAGTTTTTTGTTTTATGGCCCCACGGGGGTGGGCAAAACCGAATTGGCGCGGCGTCTGGCGGATTTGCTGGGGATCAATTTTTTGCGCTATGACATGAGCGAATATATGGAAAAACATGCCGTTTCACGCCTGATTGGCGCGCCTCCCGGTTATGTGGGATTTGACCAAGGGGGCCTGCTGACCGAGGCTATCCGCAAAGCTCCTTATTCGCTGGTGCTGTTGGATGAAGTGGAAAAGGCGCATCCGGATATTTTTGACGTGCTTTTGCAGGTTATGGATTACGGTACGCTGACGGACAACACCGGACGCAAGGCCGATTTTCGTAATGTGATTGTGATTATGACCTCTAATGCGGGTGCGCGCGAAATGGCGCGGACAAGCATTGGCTTTGGTGAGGCCAGCCCGGACAATGCTGCGGGTAAGGCCTTGAAGGCGGTAGAAAATACTTTTTCGCCCGAATTC
>JAVVPD010000053.1:0-15032 GCA_036655975.1 Desulfovibrionaceae bacterium
TTTCGGGCGACGCCCAAGCCAACGATTACGGCCAGCCTTGCCCAAAGTAATGTTTTCATGATGAATGTTCCCAACTTGGCCCACTGTAGCGATACAGGAAGCCAAAACTTTGCGAACTTCACCGGAAGGCAAACGCAACAGCGCGTATTTGCCTTCTTTGGCAACGAGCTGGGCATATGTGCCCGCTGCACGGCAGAGCTGACCGCCCTTACCGGGAGCAAGCTCAATATTGTGGAGTACAGTACCCACGGGGATGCGAGCCATTTGCAGGGCATTACCGGGCTTAATGTCGGCACCTTCTCCAGAAATGATGGCATCGCCTTGTTTAATACCAACGGGGGCAAGAATATAACGCTTTTCCCCATCAGCATAATGCAGCAGCGCAATACGCGCCGTGCGGTTAGGATCATATTCAATATGCGCGACAGTGGCGTCAACGCCCGCTTTGTCACGCTTGAAGTCGATAATACGGTACAGACGCTTAACACCGCCACCGCGACGACGGCTGGTGATGCGACCATGGTGGTTACGACCGGCCTTCTTGGTCAAGCCCTCGGTCAGGGACTTTTCGGGACGCGACCGGGTGATTTCCTCAAAGTCGGAAACCGTCTGGAAGCGACGTCCTGCCGAGGTCGGTTTTAGCTTACGGACAGCCATTTCTACACTCCCTCGAAGAGCTCAATTTTTTCGCCCTGCACAAGAGTCACATAGGCTTTCTTGTACCCGGCAATGCGGCCAATAACACGCCCTTGCTTCTTGCGGTTGGCAGGAGCTTTGGACACAACGTTGACCGTCTGCACTTTCACATTGAATGCCTGTTCAACAGCCCGCTTAATTTCAACCTTATTCGCCTTGGGGTGAACATAAAATGTCACCTGGGAGGTGGCTTCCTTAAGGAAGGTGGTTTTTTCAGTCAGCAGGGGTTTAAGAAGAACTTGTGTGTAATCCATAATAGCCCCCTACTTCTGAAACCGTGTTTGCACGGGTTCCACAGCGTTTTCCAGAATCACAAGTTGCTTGTGCTTTAGGATGTCATACACGTTCAAACCCTCAGGGGTGGTGAGCGTGATGCCGGGAAGGTTGCGTACAGACAGGGTTAAGGTCGAATTTTCGTCAGGAGTGACAATCAAGGCCTTGTTCAGACCCAGGGTGTCAGCAACCTTGGCAAAAAGTTTAGTTTTGGCTTCGGGCAAATCAATGCTCTTCACCACCATCAAGGCTTCACCGGCCAGGCGCGCGGAAAGGGCCATTTTCAGAGCCAAGGCGCGAACCTTCGTGTTTACCTTAAAGCTATAGTCCCGGGGTTGCGGGCCAAAAGTGACACCGCCGCCACGCCAAATGGGGGAACGATTGGAGCCAGCACGAGCACGGCCCGTGCCTTTTTGCCGCCAAGGTTTAGCGCCGCCACCAGACACGTTGGTACGAGTCTTGGTTGCATGGGTGCCTGCCCTTTTAGCCGCAAGCTGCGCACGCACCACAAGGTTGAGGATTTCGGGCCTCACCTCTATTTCGAACACGTCCGAAGACAGGGTAATGTCCCCGGCTTCTTGTTTGTTCTGGTCGTATACTTTCACAACAGCCATTGTGGTATCCTCTACTGCTTGCGAACCATGACCAACCCGTTCTTCGGGCCAGGCACAGAACCTTTCACAAGGATGACGTTGTCTTCAGGGCGCACGTCAACAATTTCAAGACCGAGTTCGGTCACTGTTTCGTTGCCCCAGTGCCCCGCCATCTTTTTGCCTTTGAACACACGACCGGGGAACGTATTGTTCCCCACAGAACCACCGGAACGGTGAACCTTTTCGCAGCCGTGAGTGTCCTTAGAGCCGGCAAAGTTCCAACGGCGCATTACGCCCTGATAGCCCTTACCGACGCTGGTTCCAGTGACCTTGATTTTATCGCCAGCGGCGAACAAATCTACAGTCAACTCCTGCCCCACTTCGTGGGTTGCAGGACCTTCAAGGCGCAGTTCACGTACTGTGCGGAAAAGACCTTTACCAGCCTTGGCGAAATGACCCGCCATAGGTTTGGTAACGTGTTTTTCCTTAGCCTCGTCAAACGCGATTTGGAGGGCTTCGTAGCCATCCGTCGCCGAGGTTTTAACCTGTATAACGGGACAAGGACCAGCCTTGATCACCGTAACGGCCACAGCGGAACCATCGCTAGCGAAGATGCGGGTCATGCCCAGCTTGCGACCCATAATTCCCATTTTCTCAGCCATGATTGCCTCTCACTAGAGCTTGATTTCCACGTCCACGCCTGCGGGAAGCGAAAGCTTTCCGAGTGCGTCAACGGTTTGCTGCGTGGGTTCAAGTATGTCCATAAGCCGCTTGTGTATACGCATTTCGAACTGCTCGCGGGATTTTTTATCCACGTGTACAGAGCGGTTCACGGTATATTTGTGTATGTTGGTGGGCAGGGGGATTGGTCCTGCTACGCCAGCACCCGTGTTGCGCGCTGTGTCTACGATTTCCGCTACTGCCTTATCAAGGATGCGGTAATCATAGGCTTTGAGCTTGATGCGAATGCGATCGCTGCTAACTGTCGTCATTGTTGCCTACTCCGTTTTGCAAACCATCCTGAATGCGTGTTGGGTTCGATTCAGGTTCCTTAGCAAATTTCGTCAATGGAGATTGACCTTTGTGAAACCAAAATGGTTTCACCTCACCTTAGCATTGGCGGCGGGGCAAACGAACAGGGGGGCGCTTAAACAGCGCATAATCAACGTACGGGAGGTATTTAGGGATGTCGGCGCCAAGCTGACGCGGGCATACAAGACCATCACAGACGTGATTTCCCCATGCGTCAGCCCAGCCTTGTTATTACTTGTGTAATAACAGGATGGTACCCGCAGGGTCACCAAAATTGAAGACCTATAGTCTTCGTTTACCTTACAGCCCCGGGTCACCATGCGGTGAGGATTCCATGTATGGGCTGGAACGGCGCGACATTGTTCCGGCATTTGGTAACGCCTGCAAATGTCAATTTCGAGTATCTTCCCGCCGAAGCGAGGGCTCGAACACAGCAGAACAGACTCAATCTGTTCTTCCCTGCCGTCCAGGGATATTCCCGATTACTCGGGCACGGGAAAGTATTAGCGCTACTTGCGGTGAAGGTCAAGCCTTTTTGCAGATTTTTTATCCTGCCTGTAAAAATAAAGAGCCTCCGGGTGAAGGCTCTTTGTGGATGAAATATGCTTTAGGGCATAGGTAAAAAGCTTTGTAGAGCAGTACCGGACATGAAAATTTTTCCTTCGCACGGTAAAATAGGCTTGTCGCCGCCACAACCTTGCCCTAGGATACTGCGACACCGCCGCGCTTCCCGACGTAGCAAAAGGATTTTTCATGAACGATACATTTTTCGGTTCATTACATCCCTATTATGAAAAAGGCCATATTAACGGGCGTACTATGGCTAATGCGGGTTTCATGACGGCGCTTCTACGGCGTGATCCTTTTGCCGAATACCATTTTTTTGTTGCCCAACCTGATTCCCTTGCCACGCTGCTCAAAACGCCCCCTCTGGCGGCACTGCCCGCAGTACAGCGGGGGGCCGTGCGTACCTTTCAACGCACCGCCCTGCCCCAATCCTTACGCCACAATCCGTATGCGGTGTTCCACTTTTCCGATCCGGTGAGTGAATACAGCGCCCTGTGCCAAGCCCGTAACGCGTGGGCTCCCCAAATTTTCCCCATTACGGCGGTGAATCACAGCATCAGTTATACTCACTACAATAGCGCTTTTTTACAACATATCTGGTCTGGGGTAAGCCCCCGCGATGCCATTGGCTGTAATTCCTCGGCAGCAAAACTGGTTATAGAAAAATATTTTCGCCTCTTGCAGTGTAATTATGCCAGCCCCGCCTGTCAGCGTGTCCCCCTGCTGCGGGTTATCCCTATGGGGGTGGAACCCCCCGCCCTGCTGCCGGACAATCCCCAAGGTGCGGCCCCCCGCGCCAGTATGCGTAAAAAACTGGAAGCCAGCACCGGCAGTATCCTGTGTTTAGTATTCGGGCGCATCTCCCTGACAGATAAGCTTGATCCCACCCCGCTGATGCTGGCCCTGCGCCGAGCACGTCAGGACTGCCCCACGCTGGACATACGCCTGATTATGGCGGGATTCGCCCGCCTAGGCGACAATACCGCCGAATACCTGCGCGCCGTAGCCAAAATACTGGATATCCCCTTCTGTCTGCTGCCCAATCCCACGGACGAAGAAAAAAATGCGCTCTTTGCCGCAGCCGATATCTTCGTCTCCCCCTCAGATAATGTGCAGGAAACCTTCGGGCTGTCGCTGCTAGAAGCGGGGGCAGCGCACCTGCCCACCATCGCCTCCGACTGGGACGGCTACCGAGACATTATCATCCCCCAACGCACGGGCTTACTGGTTCCCACCATGGCCCCCGCCGACACCCCAGAATTAGACCTGCTCAGTCCCTTATTATTTGACAATCAGCACCATGTATTACGGAGCCAGCAAAGCGCCGTGTC
Source organism: Desulfovibrionaceae bacterium (assembly GCA_036655975.1). Lineage (GTDB taxonomy): Bacteria > Desulfobacterota > Desulfovibrionia > Desulfovibrionales > Desulfovibrionaceae > CASQEL01. Next base: position 4,493 of record JAVVPD010000053.1, read on the forward strand.
CGTGCCCGAACTTGCCGCCGCCCTCTGCCTTTTGGCTGCAGACGCGCCGCTGCGTGAGCGCATGGGGCAACAGGCCCACGCGCATGTGCTGGAACACTTCACCTGGGATGCGGTGGTCAGCCGCTGGCTCAACTTGTGGCAGGAATTGCGCGACACGCCCCTCAGCCCCGCCGCGCACGAGCAGCTGCGGCACACGCGCCACCCCACCCATTTGCCCACAGGCGCTCTGTTTGCCCCCTACGCCAGCCACAGCCTGTGCCCCGACACCCGCGTGCGCTGCACGGCCTTGGGCGAGACGCTCCGCAGGGGGTCTATCCCCTTCCAAGCCTTTACCACCTTTGACAATATGCCCTCACCCGAAGAAATAATGCCGCTGCTGGTCTGGGCCCGCGCGGGAACCAGCCTTGCACAGCTCCACAGCAGATCTCCCAATATGCCCCCTGAAAAACTCAATTATTATATCCTCTGGGCGCTCAAGCATGATCTTCTGGAGCAGGAATAGGGCGGGAAAGCGTAAAAAAGCGTAGCCCACTGGGGCAGGATTGCCAGTCTGGCAAAGCTCAGGTATGCTGAGTTAATACACCAATATATCCGTGAGGAGTCTATACCATGCCAACAACTATTGTGCACAAGGAGCGCCTGATCCCGGGCAAAACCAGTAAATTGGTTGTTCACGCTCCACAAGTAGCCCAAAAAGCCCACCCGGGACATTTTGTCATGCTGCGGCTTTCCCCCAAGGGCGAACGTATCCCCCTGACCATTGCGGATGCCGACCCGAGTAAGGGCACCGTCACCATCGTCTATCTGGTCATGGGAAAAACCACCGCCGAGCTTGAAAGCCTGAATGAAGGTGATACCATACTGGATTTTTGCGGGCCATTGGGCCGGCCTACGCACATTGAAAAAAGCGGTACTGTCATTTGCGTAGGAGGGGGCACCGGCGTTGCCGCCATGCACCATATCGCCAAAGGGCATCACCGTGTGGGCAATCGGGTGGTCGGTATCATCGGCGCACGCAGTAAGGATTTATTACTCTTTGAACACGAATTGAAATCCTTTGCCGACGAATTGCTGATCTCTACCGACGACGGCAGCTATGGGCACAAAGGCTTTGTGACCGAATTACTCCGCACCCGCTTGGAAAAAGACCCCTCTGTTGTTGAAGTCGTCGCTGTAGGCCCCGTCCCCATGATGGCCGCCGTCGCCGCCACAACCAAGCCCTTTAACGTAAAAACTACCGTCAGCCTCAATTCCATTATGGTGGACGGTATCGGCATGTGTGGCGCTTGCCGCGTTACCGTGGGCGGCAAAACCCTGTTTGCCTGCGTGGACGGCCCCGAATTTGACGGACAACTCGTAGATTTTGCCGAATTGCGTCGCCGTTTGAATGCCTATCAAGGCCTTGAAAAATCCTCTCTCGATCAGTACAGGTGCTCTTGTCATGGAAACTAAAAAGCCCAAAAAAGTCATTGCCCCGCGCGTGGATATGCCCTGTCAGCCACCGCATGTACGGAATAAAAACTTCACCGAAGTGGCCCTTGGTTATACCCGAGAAATGGCCATCGCCGAAGCCAGCCGCTGCCTCCAATGTAAAAAGCCGCACTGCGTGGAAGGCTGCCCCGTGGAAGTTCCCATTAAAGATTTCATCCACCATGTGGCCCTTGGTGATATGGACAGCGCCTACCGCGTTATCAAAACCACCAACAGCCTCCCCGCCGTGTGCGGTCGCGTGTGCCCGCAAGAATCCCAGTGCGAAGGCAAGTGTATCCTCAAGGCCAAAGGCCAGCCCATTGCCATTGGTCGTCTGGAAAGGTATGTGGCGGATACCTTCATCGCTACTTCCGGTTGCGAGCAACTCACGGGCACCAATGCCTGTGAACTGCTCCACCCCGACATAAAAGTAGCCTGCCTCGGCTCTGGCCCGGCCTCCCTGACCGCCGCCGGATTTCTTGCCGCTAAAGGCATAAAAGTTGACGTGTACGAAGCCTTACACGAACCGGGCGGCGTGCTTGTTTACGGTATTCCCGCCTTTCGTCTGCCCAAGGACGTGGTCGCCACCGAGCTGAATGGCCTTATCCGCATGGGTGTGGATTTCAAAGTCAATTGGGTCGGCGGGCGCACCATCACCGTGGACGATCTCTTTGCACAAGGCTACAAAGCCGTGTTCATCGGCGTAGGCGCGGGGCTCCCCATGTTTCTCGGTATTCCGGGAGAAAATCTGGTCGGTGTCTTCTCCGCTAACGAATACCTCACCCGCGTCAACCTCGGGCGGGCCTACCAGTTCCCTGCATACGACACCCCCGTCTACCTAGGGAAACACGTCACCGTGTTCGGCGCGGGCAATGTTGCCATGGACGCCGCCCGCACCGCCAAACGCTTGGGCGCGGAAAGCGTCCACATTGTCTACCGCCGTACCCGCGCAGAAATGCCCGCCCGGCACGAAGAAATCGAACACGCCGCCGAAGAAGGTATCCAGTTTGAATTGCTCGCCGCCCCTCTGCATTTTAATGGCGACGACCAACTTACCCTCACCTCCGTCACTTTGCAGCGCATGCGCCTTGGTGAGCCTGATGCCTCTGGTCGCCGCCGTCCCGAAGCCATTGCCGGGGATGTTTACGACCTGCCCACCGACCTTGCCATTGTGGCGCTGGGTACCCGCTCTAATCCCATTTTGTTAGAAGCAACCCCCCATTTGGAACGCAATAAATGGGGCTACATTGTTATTAATGAAGAAAACGGCGAAACCTCCATCCCCAATGTCTTTGCGGGGGGGGATATTGTTACCGGAGCCGCTACGGTTATCCTTGCCATGGGCGCAGGCCGTCGCGCCGCTCAAGAAATTGCCAAGCGCCTTCTCCAGTAAATGTAGAATATGTAGGGGGGCGGCTTTGCCCCCCTATAAAATGGCAAAACCCCTAACATCTTTTATAAAAGTGAGGCGGCTATGTCTACTAAAGACGATGCGTATACCATCGACGGTACCTGTTTTCTTAACATCCGCAACCGGAACGAATTGCGGGTGATTAAGGAAATCCGCGCCATTTTGGATCGTGAAGACACCTTGCCCTTGTCGTGCAAAGATTGGCAAGACGTGTACGCCTTAGCGCTCAATGCCCTAAGCCCGCGCTATACACAATCTGGAACTATTGTGCTCCGCGACCCCGTGCATAAGGACGACATCGCCAAAGTTGTTCAGGACGCCATCACTTTTGTTCACGCTCAACCAAAGATATAAGCCATGATTACCTTGGATTTACACACCCATACCAAATATTCACACGGACTAGATTCGCCGGAGGACATGTTCAGCGCGGCCCGCGCCAAGGGCATCACCCTCTACGGTTTTTCGGAGCATTCCCCGCGTCCGCACAGCTACAACTATACCCATGAGTACCGCGAGCACTTGACCAAAAACTTCCCTCGCTATGTACAGCAAGTGCGTGCCCTGCAAGAGCTGTATCCCGGGCAGGTGCTTTTGGGGATGGAGATGGACTGGATGGATACGGAAATGGACTTTATTCTTGCCTCCATCAAGGCCTATGACTTCGATTATCTTATCGGCAGTGTCCACTTCCTCAAAACGTGGGGCTATGACGATGATCCGGGCGACTGGGAAAACTGTGACAAAGCCCTCTATTCCGCACGCTACGAGGAATATTTTCAAACCCTCGCCCGTATGGCGCGCTCGGGCCTGTTTAACATTGCCGCCCATCCGGATTTGATCAAAATCTTCTCCGCTAGCGTGTTCCAACGCTGGTTAGCAGCGCCTTACAGCATGGATCTTATCCGCGATGCCCTGCTCGCCATCAAAAGCCACGGCATGGCTATGGAAGTTTCCTCCGCAGGCACACGCAAACCCTGCAAGGAATTTTATCCCGGCCCTAAAATTATGCAGCTGGCCGCAGATCTGGAGGTACCTATCAGTTTAGGCTCGGACGCGCACGCGGTGGCCCACGCCGCCTATAACTTTGATTCACTGGAAGCCTATGTCCGTTCCTTTGGCTACACCAGCTCCTTGTGGTTTTGTCAGGGGCAAGTGCACAGCCGAACATTTGCCGCATAGCTATGAACATGCTTTGCCTTGACCATGCCTCGGTCACTTTACGCGAGCACGGTGTCAGCCATGTGGCTTTACAGGACATTTGTCTTAGCCTCACCGCAGGCCAGCATGTCGCCCTGCTAGGCCCCAACGGCGCGGGTAAATCCACCCTGCTCAAGCTGCTACACGGCGAACAATGGGCCGACAACACAGGCGGAGCCTCTCCAATCACCTGGTATCCGCCCTCCGAGGGGGCGGGCAGCCGGGGCGAAACATCGCCGCTGACCGGACGGGCCCTCTCCGCCCTTGTCTCAGCCGCGCAGCAAGAGAACTATATTCGTCAGGCGTGGGATTTACGGGCAGAAGATCTGCTCCTCACAGGCTTTGAAGACAGCCCCCTCCTCTACACTCTGCCCGCCCCCCAGCAAAGCCAAGCCGTGCGCGAGCTGGCCCGCAAGCTACACTTGCAGCATTTGCTCGAACGCACAATCACCACCCTGTCCCAAGGCCAATTGCGTTTGCTGCTGTTGGCTCGGGCGCTGGTGCGCCGCCCAGCCTTGCTCCTCCTGGACGAATGTCTGGACGGTCTTGATGCCCCCACCCGCCAAAATGTGCTGCGCGTTTTGGACGAAGCCGCCCACACCAGCACCATTGTTCTCACCTCCCATCGGGCGCACACTTTGCCCCCTTGGATTTCACGCTGCCTGTATCTTCAAGAGGGAAAATTGTTTACCGCGCCGCCGCCCTTACCGCCCGCCACTCGGGTGCACATGCCCGCCGCCCGTCCCCACGCCGCCGCGCCAGCCACCCCTAGCCTACACCCGCCTTTGGTAGCCCTAAGCAATGTGACAGTCTACGTGAATCGCAGCCCTGTCCTGCACAACATCCAATGGCGTATGCAGCACGGTGAGCACTGGCTGTTACGCGGTGCCAATGGCTCCGGCAAGTCCACACTGCTGCGCTTGCTGGCTGGAGAGGAATACCCCGCCGAGGGCGGCAGCATCGAACGCCACCTGCCCCGCTGTATGGGCCATGACCGCACGGTACCGGAGCTAGAATATATCCGCCACGGTATCCGTCTGGTATCCGACGCCCTGCAAGCCAGCTATGATTATAATTTGAACGCTGAGGAACTCGTATTATCGGGTTTTGACGGAACCATCGGCCTGTACCGCGATTTCAGTCCTGAAGAATACCGCGAGGCCCTGTATTGGCTGCGCCGCGTGGGCATGGAAAATTTTGCCCGGCGTTCTCTCCGTACCCTGTCCACGGGTCAAGCTCGGCGCCTGTTTCTTGCTCGCGCGCTGGTAGGACGCCCCGACATCCTGCTGCTCGACGAACCCTGTTCCGGCCTCGACGCGCAAGCTCGGCACGGCATACTGGGTATTTTGGACAGCCTCACCGCCGAGGGAATCCATACCGTGCTGGTATCGCACCATGGCGAAGACCGCTTGCAGGCCTGCACCCACGAAGCCCGCATGGTGGAAGGACGATTGGAAGTGGAGCGTTAACAACAGGGGGGACATCAAAGACAAGGGGATACCTCTGGGGGAGACCAAAGCCCCCCCCAGACACACGCGTTTAGACAAAAAACACAAAAGTCAAAATAGCGAAGAGCGGTACGAGAATACCACAAGACCACGCCATATAGCCAAAGAAGCTGGGCATGGCTACGCCTTGTTCTTCTGCTATGGAGCGCACCATAAAGTTAGGGGCGTTCCCGATATAGGTATTAGCCCCCATAAACACCGCCCCGGCAGAGATAGCGACGAGAGTGCCGGACATGCTAGCCATCAATTGTTGGGCATCCCCGCCTGCGGTATTAAAAAACACCAGATATGTTGGGGCATTATCCAAAAAGCTGGACAACAGGCCCGTAAGCCAAAAGTACATGTAGTTCACGGGTTGCCCGTCGTGGCTGACCATACGAATCAGCGGGGCCAAAGCGCCCTCGGTACCGGCACGCAAAATCTGGATAGCGGGAATCATGCTCACAAAAATACCGGCAAAAAGTTTGGCGACTTCTTCAATGGGCGCCCAAGAAAAGCCGTTGAGTTCGCGGCAGGTCTTGGTGGTGAAGTGCCACGACAACCACGCGATAAACAGCAGAAGAGCATCGCGGAGCAAATTCTGCCCGTCCATAGATACGCCATAGACATTGAGCACTTCGCCCATATTGACCACACCGGACATGAGCACTGCGCCCACAATGCCGAGCAACAACAGCAGATTCACCTTGCCGTCCAGCCCCAATTTTTCAGCGGAGGCCTCACTCGCCGCCGGAACGGGCTTGCCTTCCTTGCCGTAGAGCACAGTATCAATCAGGAAGAATATCCCCAGCAGGGCCACAGACAGACAGGCTGTTTTCATCAATAAATTTGTGGTTGTCCAAAAAAAGGTCACGCCCTTCAAAAAGCCAAGAAACAGGGGCGGGTCACCCAAGGGGGTCAACGATCCGCCGATATTCGCCACCAGAAAAATAAAGAATACGACCGAGTGCACTTTATATTTACGGTGCGCGTTGGCCTTCAGTAGGGGGCGAATCAACAGCATGGCGGCCCCTGTAGTTCCCATCCAGCTTGCCAGCAATGTTCCCACCAGCAAGATACCCGTATTCACCACTGGGGTGCCCACGAGGGTTCCTGTCAAACGCACACCACCGGCTACGGTGAATAGGGCAAACAGCAGAATGAGGAAGGGAATATATTCGAGCAGTATGGTATGCAAAAACTCATACAGAGCTACAGAAAAACCGAAACTGATAACGCAAGGGATCAGGAAGGCCAAGGCCCAGAAGATAGCTATCTTGCCAAAATGGTGATGCCAGATATGCGGCATCAGCAAAGGCATGAGCGCAATAGACAGGAGCATACAGGCAAAAGGCACAACCCAAACCGCTGATAATTGTGCCCCCGGTATGGTGGGGTGCCCAGCGGTAGCAAAAGCCGCACAGGGCAACAACAGTCCTGCCATAAGTAGCAACAAACATGAAACAACTTTGGACATATGAGTATTCCTCCAAAAAGTATCCTGTGCAAGACGAGCGTACACTACCCCCCCCATTGGGGAAAAGCCTTCCCAAAAGCTTGAGGGTGCTTCACAACCCTGTAACGCAAAAAAACTAGCTGAAATATTCCCTAGTTGCAAGCCAAATCCGCATAAAAAGCGCTCCGTGCAGCGCTACTGCCGTGGGTATACACGGTTCTTTTAGTGGCAGGATGTACCGGGGAGAAAAGACTGTTATACGCTGCAATAGTAGTGTATTGCCCCTAGATAGTCCACCTTTGGGCCTGCACGTTCAGGGCCACCGCAGTCTTTTTTGCCAACGCAGGCTGCGTCAACGCGGAAATATCATTACCCTTGACAAGGTTTGAAGACAGGAATTAAAAGTATCAAATTTATTAAGATAGCAGGCGACACTGCACGGATACCTTGGAGAAACTATGTTGAAAGATCCCAGCCCGCAACGCCGCGCCCGTATGGCGAAGGTGTTAGCCCATCGACAAAAAGACCTGACCCTCGTGCTTGCCAATATTCACGATGCCCACAATGTTTCTGCCATATACCGCAGTTGTGACGCCTTTGGGGTGGCGGGCATTCACCTCTATTATACGGACACGCCCTTTCCTACCTTGGGGGGCAAGTCGTCCGCCTCAGCCCGCAAGTGGGTGGAAAGCCTGCGCCACAAAGATAAAGCCAGCCTGCTTGCCAGTTTGCGTGCGGGGGGGCATCAAGTGTTAGCCACCAGTTGCTCCCCAGCCTCTCGCCCGCTGCAAAACTGGGATTTTACCAAAGCCACCGCCATTATCATGGGTAATGAACACCGTGGCGTGGATCCAGAATTGCGCGATATCGTAGACGGTGAATTGTACATCCCCATGGTGGGCATGATTCAAAGTTTCAATGTTTCCGTTGCTGCGGCTATTATTTTAGCCGAAGCCGCCCGCCAGCGTCAGGCCGCAGGTATGTACGATCGCATTTCCTTTCCGCAAGACGAGTATGAGGCCAAACTCGCCGTATGGTTACAAAAATAGATCTATTCCGCCCCATGGGCCTGAACGCGTTTTTCAAAACCGGTGCCCGTCCACACAAAATATACTTTTGAATCTACGGGGATATAGGCCATGCCTGAGGCATTCCAAAAAATGGGCATGGCTTCCAGCCCCTGAGCCCCCAGACAGATCAATACCGTAGGCTCTACATCAGTGGGGATACGTGTTTTTGGCGTGAAAAAATCGGTAATGGGCGGCTCTGACGGGGTATCTTCTGGAACCATACGCCCGTTTTTATCCTCGCGCCACATTTCCAAGGTACACATGGAGGTGGAGCGGGTGCCAATGGCCCCCACCACAAAGGCTTGTCCCCCCCCTTGACTCTTTTGGGGGAAAAGGCGCACAAACACCACTGATTCCCCAAAGGGTAGCGATTCTAGGGTGAGAGAAAACTGACTTTCATCAACAATTTTCCAATACCTGCTGGTGCCAAGTTCGAGCAATTCCTGCCGTTCCTCGTCACTCAGGCCTTCCGGTGTATTTTCGAACAGGGTCAAAGGCACACTGGCGAAAAATTCGCGCACGGAGGGTTCCCCCTGGGCCCACGCAGGGCCAGCACATGCCACTACCGCCCACAGGAGCGCTGAAAAAAAAGTTCGTAACAATATTTGCATATGTCAACATCCTCATGGCTGTATCCTATAAGATTTGAAATTTTTTACAACTGCTTTAGCTACTCGTGCCGTTCATCAGCACCCCCACAAGGAGCAAAACCATGCTGTTGCCCTTAGGCCCCCTTGTCAACGCGCTCGCCATCTTTAGCGGCGCATGCATTGGCATGCTGCTCGGCGCGCGCATGCCCGAAAGAGTACGGCAAATCGTGTTTCAGGGGATAGGCCTGTGTGTGCTGATTATCGGTGTCCAAAACGCGCTCAAAACCGCCTATCCCCTCATTATGATTTTCAGCATTGTTCTCGGTTCCGTCATCGGGGAAATGCTCAATCTGGAAGACCGCCTGAGCCATGTGGGCGATACGCTCAAACAACATATTTCCTCGGCAAACCCCCGCTTTACCGAGGGCTTTTTAGGCGCTTCCGTCATTTTTTGCGTGGGGGCCATGGCTATTCTAGGCTCTTTTGAAGAGGGGCTCGGCCACGGTCGCAATATCGTCTACACTAAATCCATTTTAGACGGCTTCACCGCCATGGCAATGGCTTCGGCACTGGGGCTGGGGGTGCTGTTTTCCGGCTTTTCCGTATTGATCTATCAGGGGCTTCTGGTACTTTTTGCCAGCCTGCTCATACCTTGGCTCAGTCCGCCGGTGATGACAGAACTCACAGCCACAGGCGGTATTATTATTTTGGGCATTGGCATAAATATGCTTGAACTCTTACGAATACGATTGGCAAACATGATTCCCGCACTTTTAGTGGTTGTCATTCTCAGTTACGTAGGTATTTAACCACCATGACGAAAACATATATACACATCGAAGGCGCGCGGCAGCACAATCTTAAAAATCTCACCCTCGACATTCCCCGTGATGAGCTGGTGGTGGTGTGCGGGCCTTCAGGCTCCGGCAAGTCCACCTTGGCTTTTGACATTGTATATGCCGAAGGCCAACGCCGCTATGTAGAATCCCTGTCTGCCTACGCGCGTCAATTTTTACCCCAGATGGATAAGCCTGCTGTGGATAAAATTGAAGGATTGTCCCCCGCCATTTCTTTAGAGCAGCAGTCCACAGCCCGCAATCCGCGTTCTACCGTGGGCACCGTGACCGAAATTTACGATTTTCTGCGTGTATTTTACGCCCGTCTGGGGCGTATGTACTGCCCGGTATGCGGCAAAGCCATTGAAGCGCGCGCTGCCGATGAAATCATCGCCGACATCATGGCCCAGCCCGCAGGTACCAAATTTATGGTGCTGGCCCCGCTGGTGGAACACCAGAAAGGAAGCCACGCCGACCGCTTTAAAAAACTCAAGGCCGAAGGTTTTGTGCGCGTGCGCGTCAACGGAACGGTCAGCACCCTGGACGATGTGCCCGCGCTGGACAAAAATAAAAAGCACTGTATTGAGCTGGTGGTTGACCGCCTGGTCAACAAGGAAGGCATACGTGGACGTTTGGCTGATTCCGTAGAATTGGCCCTGCGCCACGGTGAAGGCCGCTTGATCGTCAACATTCCCGAAGGGGAGAACGCCGGCGACACCGTGCATTCCACGCAGTCGGTGTGTACGGATTGTCGCATCAGCCTGCCCGCCCTAAGCCCGCAGCTTTTTTCCTTCAACAGCCCGCAAGGTGCCTGCCAGCGCTGTGTGGGCCTAGGCTCGGTGGATTATTTTGAACCGCTGCTCATTGCCCCCAACAAGGGGCTTTCTCTCAACACGGGGGCACTACTGCCTTGGTCCAGTCCTAAAATGTTTGCCCCTTATGCGGCCCCGCTTACCGCCCTTGGCAAGCGCTGGAAGTTCACCCTGTCCACACCGCTGGCGGAATTTTCAGAACAAGCCC
>JAVVPD010000054.1:0-13436 GCA_036655975.1 Desulfovibrionaceae bacterium
TCAAAAATGCTTTAGAGTATTTTGCTATTGAAAATAGCTAAATGCTCTGGCGACGGGAAGCGTCGCCCGCCCCTTAGGCGTAGGCGAAATTTACTTTCGCCGTAAAGCGCCGGAGGGAGCGTCTGGAATCAAAAATGCTTTAGTGCCTGTTGCGGAAAAATCTTTCGGGGTATGCGTGTGGACTGTTTTACTTTGCCGTTTGACTGTGCCTTAGCTCCGAAAGGATGTGTGCTTTTCCCGCATATGGCTTTATTCGCACTGTAGTATCTCCAAAAGGTATCGGTAGCCTCTCTTTTCAGGATAGACCTCTCCATCCTGAAAGCCCGCCAAAAGGCCACGCAAGTGGCCTTTTGTGCGTTCAGGACACGGCATAATTTTGTTGCTGACTGGTGAAAATTTTTTTATATTATTTTTCAAATAAATATATATAAAAATCTATTTTTTTTACACTATGGCTCTTGTCTAAGGGCTAATCATCACTATTTCAATAGAAGATTTCATAGAGTAACTTTTATGTAATAGTATACCAAAGAGGCGGAGTATGTTGCTAAAAAAAACAATAGTTGTAGTGGGGTGTATGCTGTTGTTGTCGGCATGCGCGGGGCAAAAAAAGGGTATGGAAGGGGCAAGCTTGGTTTCTAGTTCGCGCCCCTCGATAGATATTTCTGTACCAGCGCTTCCTTTGCGAACGTCTGGATTTACGGTGGCAAATGTTACCACTTCCGATTCACTTGGTGGAGTGCCGGTAAATACGTGGCTTGCGGTCTACGGGGGGACAACACTCACGCAGCCCATGGCGGTTACGGCTATTGCTGTTGCACCGCCGCAGTATTATTGGGACAGTGATTTGACGCATATTTTTAGCACTGACCGTAGTATAGCTTTATATAATGCTCAGGGATTTTCCGCGTGCACATATATTATAGACGGTGCACATGATGCTTTTATTAGTCTGCTCCCTGTTGAGAATGCGAAGAATGTAAAACTTCTTGCACGGAGATTTGCGTTACGGACAAATTTTGATGAAACAAAAATTACTATGGAATATCGTGAACCTTTACCTGCAGACATTACAAATGTAGCAGATATGGCTATGTACGATAGAAAATTTCTTGATGCTTTTGAAAAACGTGCCTATGAAAGTTTTATGGTACAGCCTTTTATTTCATCAGCTACACCCATTAGTAATAGCTATGTAAATAATGTACAAACACGCTTTATGAATACAAACTTCCTTGGAACAATGACACGGTATGATGCAACATCTTATGATTAGGATGTTCAAAATATGTAATGCTGTATTTTAAAAATAGTGTACGCAGGGTGCGCTATAATTCATTGACTTTATACTCTGTTGTAGATTATATGCATTGCATAACTTAAAATTTTAAAGTGAAGTGCGGAGGTTTCTGTATGGACGATTATCTTAAAGAAGCGCTGGATATTGTAAAAGCGCAAGCGAGTGTCCGCGTAATGACAGACGATGACATTACTGTTTTGATTCAGCGTTTGTCTGTGGGGATTAAAAGTATCGCTGAAAATGAAGCACTCCCCGATATGTCCTTGGTTGATGCCGCCGGAGATCCTCGCAAGTCTTTGAAGGAAAAATCCGTAACCTGTTTGGAATGTGGAAAAACCTTCAAAATTTTAACTCGGCGGCATTTGATTACGCATGGTCTTGATGCGGAATCCTATCGTGAAAAATGGGGTCTTAAAAAAGATACTCCCTTGGTGTGTAAATCTCTGCAGCGTGAGCGCCGCAAGAAAATGAAAGAGATGAAATTATGGGAAAAGCGCCGTAAGGTTGTTCCTGCGGTATAATGCAGAAGTGTTTTATTGCAATGCGTAGGGACTGGTGGAGTTTTATACTGCATCGGTCTCTATTTGTTTGAAATAGAGTATCATATTTCAAAAGTCATATACTAGTGTAAGATATTGTTTTTTCTTTATGCCTAGTATATGCTTATGACATATCTTTGTTGTGAGCATATATGCAAAAAAGCTTTAATTTAGTGCACTATTATGTAAGTTCGGTCTGTGAATTTCTTGGCATGGGGCTGCGTGCTAAGTTGATTACACTTTTTATTGTTATAAAGATTATTCCCCTAATTTTATTGGCGATACTTGCGTGGAAGCAATCGTGGTGGCTGGGCGAGGCACTGCGGAAAAATACGAGTCAACTCAGCGTATTATCACATGAAGCTTTGTCGCATACCGGTGATATTGCCGTGTCTGATGCTGTTAAAGCGCTGGATACCCGCGCCACAGACGATATTGAACGCATGACCACCGATGTGGCTCATCGCGTGGCGGAATTTTTATACGCCCGTGATTCCGATATTCTTTTTGCAGCAACCCTTGCACGCGACCCCAAAATATATCAAAATTTTATCCGCACGCATACGCACCGTCTGGTGCGCGAAGGTGCGTGGGCTTTAAACGCGGAAGGTAGCGCGTGGGAGCGTATTGACCTCCCCCGCCCCGGTGAATTGCAGTATTCCAGTAATGTTGAAAATGATATTAGTTTCAATTGTCGCCTGCCAGAAGGGTATAGCTATGAAAATAGGCCCTTGTATGTGGAAATGACCTTTGTGAACGTGCAGGGGCAGGAAAAAATTAAAGTTGTTACGGCTCCACACATGAACCCCGCCCTAAAAAATATTTCCGATTCGCGCAATACCTATGTGCGGGCTGAAAAATATTTTAGCGAACTCACCACTCTTAAAGTCGGAGAAATTTATGTCTCGGATGTGGTGGGTGCCTATGTGCCTTCGCGGGTTATCGGCCCTTATACGCCTGACAGCGCCCACAAGGCTGGGGAAAAATTCGCTCCTGAACAGGCTGCCTATGCGGGCAAGGAAAACCCCTTAGGCAAGCGTTTTAAGGGGATTGTGCGTTTTGCCACTCCTGTAACCGACGATCAGGGGAAAATTATCGGCTATGTGACTTTGGCGCTTGATCATGACCATCTGATGGAATTTACCGCCCACGAAATGCCTACCCAGCAGCGTTATACTATTATTCCCGATGCGTATGAAGGAAATTACGCCTTTATCTGGGATTACAAGGGCCGCAGTATTGTGCACCCGCGCCACCACTCCATTGTGGGATATAATCCGGAAACTGGTGAGCCACAGGTGCCGTGGCTGGAAGACAAAATTTACAACGCATGGCAGGCCAGCGGTAAAGAATATGCTGATTTTATCGCCACAGAACCCACTTTTGTGAATCAGTCGCAAAGTAAAAAGCCAGCCTCCGCTCTGACGCAGCAGGGGCTGGTGGGCCTTGATTGTCGCTATCTAAACTTTGCCCCCCAGTGCACGGGCTGGTTTGATCTGACCAAAGGCGGCGGTTCCGGCTCTTTTCTTATTTTATGGAGTAATTTGTGGAAAATCACCACTGCCGCCGCCATCCCCTATTATACGGGGCAATATGCAGCCTCGCCACGGGGCTTTGGTTTTGTGGCTATTGGCGCGGGGGTCGAGGATTTTCATCGCCCAGCCATGGAAACCAAAAAAGTTATAGATCAACTGATTATTGATAGTGATACTGATATTAATAGCCTCGTCACGGCCAGCCAACAGACTATAACAGACAGTCTCATGAATACGGCCACCAGCTTGACCCTTTCGACCATGATTATGATTGTTCTGGTGGTGTTTATTGCTATTTGGCTGGCCTCCAGCTTTACCGGAAGCATCACCCGTGTGATTAATGGGGTGGCGCGTTTCCGCTCTGGGGAGCGACAATTCCGTTTCCATGATCCTGCTAAGGATGAATTGGGCATGTTGTCCGCATCTTTTGACGAAATGGCGGATCGTCTGGTGGAAAGTGTGCAGTGCACGTTGGTCATCACCGATCTGAATCGAAAGATTATTTATTGTAATGACAAAGCCCTGCAAATTGTAGGATCTAGTTTTGTGGAGAGTGTGGGCCGCCCGTATACTACGTGGAGTATTTTTCCCGAGGCTTCCATGTATTGTCCCATTTCCAGTTTTTTGGCGGGCAAGGAAGCCGAAGTATATTTTAATCCTGCCGATCGTTGCTATTATAAAGGTTCAGCCACGTATATGACCGATTCACAAGGTCACCCCACCGGATTTATTATTACGGCCAATGATGTGACCGAAATTGTGCTCGAACAACAGAAGGTTGAAGGCGAATTGACTGCCGCCGCTGCGTCTGCCAATCGGGCCAATGCCGCCAAAAGTGAATTTTTAGCGCGTATGAGTCATGAAATCCGCACTCCTATGAATGCTATCCTCGGTATGACCAATATCGCGCGGCGCAAATTGCAGGAATGCCCCTCGGTGAACCCGGAGGTGGGCAACCATGTGCGCCAGATTGAAGTTTCTGCCAAGCATTTGTTGGGTTTGATTAACGATATTCTTGATCTGTCAAAAATTGAAGCGGGTAAGCTGGAACTTACGCAAGAAACTTTTGATATGGGAAAGCTTATCAGCAATGTTAAAGATATTATTGTGCCTCGGTGCCTAGAAAAAAATATTCAGTTCACGGTGGAAGCCCCTCCGAGTAATAAGACAGATTTTATTAGTGATCCTCTGCGTTTGCGGCAGGTGTGTATCAATCTTTTGGGAAATGCCATCAAGTTTACGCCCGAAATTGGCAGGGTGGAGTTTCGGGTTGTGCAAAAGGCGGAAAGGCCAAACGCCGTGTGTTTTGCTTTTTCGGTTACTGATACGGGCATGGGCATGTCCCCTGAAGTGCAAAAGCATCTGTTCAAGCCGTTTTCACAGGGAAGTGGCGAGATTGGCGCTCGCTTTGGCGGTACCGGCCTAGGCTTGTCCATCAGTAAAACTATTATCAATCTCATGGGCGGAGATATCAGCGTGCACAGCCGTGAAGGGCAAGGTTCGTGCTTTTCCTTCAGCGTGTGGCTCCCTAAAGCCGAAGTGCATAAAGCGCAGCAGTCCCCCCTTGGCGAAACGATGCAGTGGGTGGGAAAACGCCTTTTGCTGGTGGATGATGTGGATATCAACCGGATGATTGTCATGGAATTGCTCCATGATACCGGCTTGCTGGTGGACGAAGCCGAAGACGGCGTACAGGCCGTAGAATGTTTTGAGAAATCACCGCCTTTTTATTATGATATTATTATCATGGATATCCAGATGCCGCGCATGAACGGCTATACGGCCGCAACTTGCATCCGCGCGCTGAACAGGCCCGATGCCGCCACTGTACCCATTGTCGCTTTGACTGCCAACGCCTTTACCGAGGACGCCCAAAAAGCCTTGGAGGCCGGAATGAACGTACACATTGGTAAACCTGTAGAATATGATAAGCTTATCAAGGTGTTTCGGCGCTTTTTGTGCGCCGCTGATTCTAGCTGACATCCCGAACCTTTCAGAGTATAGCTGAATACCCTTGTGTCCTTGGCACCTTTTTTCTTGTGGGGGGTGACAGAGGCTGGGGTATTCTAAACATATTATCGGGCGCGCGCGTATGTCTTTTTTTCCCCTTCTCGCTGCAGATTGTAGCCCTCAGGAAGCGCTGGATGTGGCGCTTCATGCTTCGGAGGCTGAACTTTTTGCTTCAGCCACAGCCCTACGGCAGGCAAGCTTTGGCAAAAAAGTGGAACTGTGTGCCATTATTAACGCACGCAGTGGTAATTGTAGTATGGATTGCCGTTTTTGTTCACAAAGCCGCCACAATTCTACGGCGGTGGCGACCTATCCCCTATTGTCCGCAGCCTCCTTGCGCGAGGCCCTTGAAACACTGGCCCGCTCGCCCGTGCGACATATGGGTATTGTGACCAGTGGCGCGGCTCTGGACAGTGCCGAATGGGCAACTATTCTTCAGGTGCTCGGCGAGCTGTCCCCCGAAATTCGCGCGCGCGTGTGCGGGTCATTGGGGCGTTTGCCGCTGGAAGCCTTGCAGGCTTTGCGTCAGGCTGGCATGCGGCGTTTTCATCATAATCTGGAAAGTTCTGAGGCCTTTTACCCGCAGGTGTGCACCACCCAACTTTGGCAACACCGTCTGGACACGGTTCACCGTGCGCGGGCCGCAGGGCTGGAAACGTGCTCTGGGGGGCTGCTGGGCATGGGAGAAAGCTGGGAAGACCGTATTGACTTTGCCCTGCGCTTGCGGGCAGAAGGCATCCAGCATATTCCCGTTAATTTTTTGTATCCGCATGCGGGAACACCGCTGGGGGGCAGAAAACCCTTGGCTGCCGCAGAAGCCTTGCGTTGCATTGCCCTGTGGCGGCACCTCTTGCCCACAGCCACCTTGCGGGTATGCGGGGGGCGACCCTTGGTGTTGGGGGAAAGGCAGCATGAAATTTTTGCCGCTGGGGCGAATGCCCTGATGACGGGGGATTATCTAACCACGTCTGGAAAATCCTTAGCGGCGGATGTTGCTATGATCGCGACGGCGGGACTGGAGCTTACATGCTAAACCAAGGTTTTTTCATTACCGGGACGGATACGGACGTAGGCAAAACCGTGGTGACGGCAGCCTTGTTGCGGGCTTTATGCCAGCAGCAGGTGCCCGTGCGGGCAGTGAAGGCCGTGCAGACGGGGGTAGAGTGCGCCGCGCGCCAAGGTCAAGGTGACGCCGCGCTCTATGCGGATGCCGTGGCGGATTTGGACACTTTGCCCTTGGCTGCGTGCACCTTGCGGTCTTTTCGGCTGGCGGCTTCGCCCCATTTGGCGGCGCGTGAACAGGGTCAATACCTTGAATTAGAAAGCCTTTTGGACGAAATACAGGCCTTGCAAGCGCAGAGTTTTTTGCTGCTGGAAGGGGCTGGGGGAGTGCGTGTGCCCCTCAATGACCGTGCGGACATGCTGGATATTATGGAGCGCACGGGCCTGCCGGTTATCGTGGTGGCGGCCAATCGTTTGGGGGTTATTAATCAGGTGTTGTTGAGTGTGGAAACACTCGAAGGGAAGGGCGTGCGCGTGGCGGCGGTGGTGCTTACGCAAGCGTGCCCCTTTCCGGT
Source organism: Desulfovibrionaceae bacterium (assembly GCA_036655975.1). Classification (GTDB taxonomy): domain Bacteria; phylum Desulfobacterota; class Desulfovibrionia; order Desulfovibrionales; family Desulfovibrionaceae; genus CASQEL01. Next base: position 6,962 of record JAVVPD010000054.1, read on the forward strand.
GGACGATGCTGCACAAGCCTTGATTTTACAGGACAGCGCCCCTTGTTTGCGGGCACGTTTGCCGCATATTCCCCTATTGGAATTGCCCTATAGTGCGGCATTGCACCATGCCGTGCCTGCGGAGCGTTATGCGGGATGGGAAGTTTTGGCGCAAGAATTGAAAACCTTGGCTGAACAGGCGCAACCGTGCAGCACGGCGGGCGGTGCAGCCTCTGCGGCAGGAGATGGCACGGCCTTATTGGCCTTTGATGCGGCCCATATTTGGCATCCGTACACGTCAACCACGCAGCCTTTACCGGTGCGCGAGGTGATTCGCACGGCGGGGCAGCGCATTTATGTACGCCAGCGCGGCGGCTTGGTGGACGGTATGTCCTCTTGGTGGTGTGCTATCCACGGTTACGGGCATCCCGCATTGGTGCGGGCCCTGCGGCAGCAGGCGGGCAGGTTTTCACACGTGATGTTTGGCGGCCTGACCCACGACCCGGCAGTGCGCCTAGCCCGTACCCTGCTGCCCTTACTGCCCTCTGGTTTAGAGCGGGTGTTTTTTGCGGATTCTGGCTCGGTGGCCGTGGAAGTGGCTCTCAAAATGGCTTTGCAATACCACGGGGAAGAGAGCGCCCGTTCGCTGTTTATCGTGCCGCGCGGCGGTTATCACGGGGATACCGTGGGGGCCATGTCGGTGTGCGATCCCGTCAATGGCATGCACCGTTTATTCAAACATTTTTTGCCTCAGCAAGTGTTTGTGGATCGCCCTGCCTGCCCCTTTGGTGCCTATAATACGGCCCTTGCAGAGCCTCACCCCGCAAACCTTGCAACCCTTCCCTTTGATCCTGCCTGTCTGCTTCCGCTGGAAGAGGCTTTTGCGCGGCACGGGCATCAGGCGGCGGGTTGCATTTTGGAACCCGTGGTGCAGGGGGCGGGGGGGATGTGGCTGTATCATCCCGAATATTTGCGCCGCGTGGCGGCTTTGTGCCGCGAATACGGAACCCTGCTGATTGTGGATGAAATAGCCACGGGTTTTGGGCGTACAGGCAAAATGTTCGCCTGCGAATGGGCCGGCATAAGCCCTGATATTTTGTGTCTGGGCAAAGCGCTCACGGGGGGGATGATGACTCTTGCGGCTACGGCCTGTTCCGCCCGTGTGGCCGAGGGGATTTGCGCTCAGGGGGGGGTGTTCATGCACGGCCCGACCTTTATGGGCAATCCGCTGGCCTGTGCTGTAGCTCAAGCCAGCGTGGACGTGCTGCTGGCCTCCCCGTGGTCAGCGCGGATAGCGAATATTGAGGCCGCGCTCGTGAGCGGGTTAGCCCCATGCGCGCAGGCGCGTGGGGTGGCGCAGGTGCGCGTGTTGGGGGCCATTGGGGTGGTGGAATGCGCGCAAGCTGTCCCCATGGCCCGCTTACAGGATTTTTTTGTGGAGCAGGGCGTGTGGCTGCGACCTTTTGGACGGCTGATATATTGCATGCCGCCGTACAGCATTAGTCCGCAAGAGCTCGAACAAATAACCACGGCAGTGTGCCGTGCTGTGAAACAAGGTATTCATATTTCATGATTGTGTTAGTCTTGTACGGTATTGTTTTATGTGGAGTGTCGTTTTGGGCTGCCCGTAGAAGCACTGCGGACGGTTTTTTTGTGAACAGCCGTTCCAGTAAGGCTTGGGCGGTGGCTTTGTCCATTGTGGCCTCGTGCGTGGGCGGATCGGCCACCATTGGCATGGCGGGGCTTGCGTGGCAGGTGGGGACGCCGGCCTTTTGGTGGTTGGGGTCTGGCGCGGCGGGTTTGCTGGTGCTCACCGTGTTTTTGGCTCGTAAGGTTCGTCAGAGTAAGGCGCGAACCATGCCGGAAATTTTAACCACCTTCATTGGCGCGCCCTCACGCCCTTTGGCGGCGGTGATTATTGTGGTGGCGTGGTTGGCTATTCTGGCGGCGCAATTTTCGGCGCTGGCTGCTATTCTTAGCCCTTTGCTGGGGCTGGCGGCTTGGGGCCGCACTCCGGTTTTGCTGATCGGCGCGGCGATTATTGTGGCCTATGCGGTCATGGGCGGACAATCCGCTGTGATTAAAAGTGATTGCGTGCAATACGGTGTGATGATTAGCGCTTTGCTTGCCGCACTCGTGTACCTCTACATGGGCAATCCCGCCGTGATCGCGCATGTGCCGCTCGAAATTATCAACGAAGGGTTGCCCTTGAGCCGCTTGAGTTATTTTATGTGCATCTTGGGGGGCAGTTATGTGGTTTGCCCCATGCTGTTCGGGCGGCTACTCAGTGCCAAGGATGCGTACAACGCGCGCATGGGGGGATTATGGGCGGTGCTCGGCTTGGTGTTTACGGCGGCGGTTATTGTGGCTTTAGGCATTGCCTGCCGCGCTGTCGTGCCCGCCGGAACAGCGCCCGAAGCGGTTTTGACCACGGCTATTATGGGGGGCCTACCCCCATGGCTCGGGGCACTCGTCTTGCTGGGGCTGTTCAGCGCGGTGATTTCTTCGGCGGATTCGTGTTTGATTACGGCAGCCACGGTGTGTTGTAACGATATTTTGCACCGGACGGATTTGGCAAGCTGCCGGTGGGTGACACTGGCTATCGGGCTGGGGGGGCTGTTGTTGGCGCTGCCGCACAAGGGTATTTTGGCCTTGTTGCTGATGGCGAATGATATTTATGTGTGCGGCATTGTCATACCTGTCTTTGTGGGCATGGTGCTGCACGAGCGTTATGTGTTTCGCCCCGCGATTATGGCTCTGGCAATTGTGGCGGGCGGGGCTTTGGGCCTGAGCGCCGCGTTGACGGAAAATACCGTGTTCAGTTATGCGGGTATGTCAAGCTCACTGGTGTTGAGTTTATGCGCGCTCAAGCGCGTTGTTCCTATCACGGCCTTTGCAAAGGAATCCCTATGAGTACCCATGCCGCTACCCTCGCCGCCCAATTGCATATTCAAGAGCGGCAGGTGGATGCCGTAGTGAAATTACTGGACGAAGACGCCACGGTGCCTTTCATCGCCCGTTATCGCAAAGAAGCCACGGGGAGCCTTGATGAAGTCGCCGTTATGGCTATCCGTGACGGGTGGGAAGCCTTGCATCAATTGGACAAACGCCGTGAGGCCATGATCGGCTCATTGGATGAGCGCGCGTTGCTGACCGAGCCTTTGCGCGCCTCGCTCTATGCCGCCACCACCCTGACAGCTTTGGAAGATGTATATTTGCCCTATCGCCCCAAGCGACGTACGCGGGCTTCTATGGCACGGGAAAAAGGCTTGGAAGCCTTGGCGGATATTTTGTTACGGCAGGATACCGCCCTGACGGCGGACACGGTGGCCCAGCCCTTTGTACGGGCCGATAAGGCGGTGCCTGATGTGGAGGCAGCTCTGGCGGGCGCACGGGACATTTTGGCCGAAAATTTTGCCGAAAATGCACAGGTTCGCGAACGCTTGCGCGCTTTGTGGCAGCGGGCGGCCTTGGTGCAAAGTAAGGTCATTAAGGGGAAGGACGAGGAAGGGGCCAAATTCCGCGACTATTTTGCGTGGACAGAATCCCTGCAGGCTCTGCCTTCGCACCGAGTGTTGGCCTTGCTGCGGGGGGAAGCGGAGGGCTTTTTACGTGTGCACATCGGACTGGCGAACGATGATGACGGCGTGGCTTTGCTGCACAAAATGTTTGTGCGTACCCAGGCTTCGTGCGGCGCGCAGGTGCTGCTGGCGGTTCAGGACAGCTATAAGCGTTTGTTGGCGTCCTCGCTGGAAACGGAATTTCGTGCCAATTTAAAAAAGAAAGCTGATGCAGAGGCTATTGCGATTTTTGCCACTAATCTACGGCAATTATTGCTGGCGCCGGCTTTGGGCAATCGGTCTGTGCTTGCGGTAGATCCCGGTTTTCGTACCGGCTGCAAAGTTGTGTGCCTGAATGCTGAGGGAAAATTGCTGGACAATGTGACCATCAATCCCCATGCGGGTTCTGCCGCCGCCCGCACGGAAGCGGGCGATAGCGTGCTAGCCCTGCTGCACAAATACCAGTGTGAAGTGGTGGCTGTGGGTAACGGCACGGCAGGGCGTGAAACAGAGCAGTTTTTACGGGGGCTTGCGGCGTGGCCTCGGGCTGTGCCCGTGGTGTTGGTGAGTGAAAGCGGGGCTTCGGTCTATTCTGCTTCAGAGGTGGCGCGGGCCGAATTTCCGCACTTGGACCTCACCTATCGCGGGGCGGTCTCCATCGGACGGCGGCTCATGGATCCCTTGGCGGAATTGGTCAAAATTGATCCCAAGGCCATTGGTGTGGGGCAATACCAACACGATGTCCAGCAGAACGATTTGAAGCGCAGTTTGGACGATGTGGTTATGAGCTGCGTCAACGCTGTGGGCGTGGACGTGAACACTGCCAGCGAGCAATTACTCACCTACGTGTCGGGATTAGGGCCAACGCTCGCGAAAAATATTGTGCAATGGCGTAATGAGGCTGGGGCCTTTGACAGTCGCCGCGCCTTGCTGCGCGTACCGCGCCTTGGGCCCAAGGCTTTTGAGCAGGCGGCGGGTTTTTTGCGGGTGCGCGGGGGCAGTCATGTGCTTGATGCCAGTGCCGTACACCCGGAATCATACACTTTGGTAGAGCGTATGGCCCACGATTATGCGCTAACGCTGGCAGACTTGCTCCGCACGGCAGAAGTGCGGCGGCGTATCGATTTGCAGCGCTATGTGTCTGACAGCGTGGGTATGCCTACGCTGACAGATATTATGGCAGAATTGGAAAAACCCGGTCGGGATCCGCGTCCAGATTTTACCCTGTTCAGTTTTACAGAGAATGTGAACAGCATTGATGATTTGACGGAAGGCATGCGTCTCCCCGGCATTGTTACCAATATTACCGCATTTGGGGCTTTTGTGGATATTGGTGTGCATCAGGACGGACTGGTGCATATTAGTCAGCTTGCTGATACTTTTGTAAAAAATCCCGCAGAAGTGGTGCGCTTACAACAAGAGGTGCTGGTCACGGTGCTAGAAGTGGATACACGGCGCAAGCGAATCGCCTTAAGCATGAAAAAGGGCTAGGCAGGACGGAGGGAAGGCCTAACACCCCCATAAAAATTATAGATGGCAGGCATCCAACAGCGCGGCATCAGCAAAAATGGCTTCTGTGGGGCCGTCGGCTTGAATCTGTCCGGCGAACATGACGATGGTTCGCGGGCATATGTCCTGCACTAGGGCTATGTCATGCGTGGCAATAAGTTTGGTGTGGGGCAATGTGCGTATGAGAGCTATGAATTGCCGCCGTGCACGTGGGTCAAGGTTGGAGGTGGGTTCATCCAGAAGCAGAATGTCCGGCTCCATGCTCAGGACTGTGGCAATGGCGGCAGCGCGTTTTTCTCCGCCGGAACAACGATAGGGCGGGCGATGTTGTAAATGTACACAGCCTGTGGCGTTCAAAGCCCAGCTTACGCGCGCGTCTACCACCTCGGCGGGCAGGTCTAAATTGAGCGGCCCAAAGGCTACGTCTTCACCGATAGTGGGCATGAACAATTGATCGTCCGGTTCCTGAAAGACCGTACCTAGGTGCTGGCGAATAGCTTGTACGCTGCGCGTATTTACTTCTTGCCCCATGATATATACGGTTTTTGGGGGAGGCAGCAGGCAGCCGTTCAGATGGAGCAAGAGGGTAGATTTCCCCGCGCTGTTGGCCCCCACAAGGGCAACACATTCGCCTGTGCTGATACGAAAAGTCACCCCGCGTAAGGCCTGCATGCCGTCAGGATAGCTGTAGTGAAGATTCTCAACGCTGATGGCATCGCCTGCACTGCTCATGCACATATCCTTAAGAAAAAAGTTCCGAGTTCTTGGGGGAGGTTATACAACCTTGCCGCCACAAAGAAAAGGAGCCAAGCGAGCATAAAAAGGCTGTCATCGCGTTGCCAGTGCACAGGGGTCTGCACGGGGGGGCTTCCCGTAAATCCTCGGCAGAGCATGGCTTGATGGATGCGCGTAGCCCGATCATAGGTTCGCAATAATAATTGCCCGAGCATAGAGGCGTAGACGCGCAAGCTCTTGCCCTTGTTGCCTACAGTGCGTAAATCGCGGGCACGTTCCATGCGTCCGGCTTCCTGCGCGAGTACAAAGATATAGCGGTATAAAAAGAGCAATTGGGTTACAAAAACAGCGGGCATGCCCAAGCGCGCCAAAGCCGCGCACAGGACGGGAAAGCCCGTGAGCGCCACCAGTATCATCGCCGCGCTTACCGTCAGGGCACAGCGGAGAAGAATGGACAGGAAGGAAATCCAGCCGGCGGAGAGGGAAATACCCGCCACCTGCACAGCAATGGCGGTGTCGAACACAGGATTAAAAATGCCCACAAAAAGCACAAAAGGCGCGGCAATACACAATTTACGGACCAAATAGCTGAAAGGAATATTCCCCCACGCCGCCATGCACACGGGGTAGAGCATAAAGGGCAGCAGAGTGCTGACGGTATACGGCCCAAAGGATAAAACCGCCATGATAAA
>JAVVPD010000054.1:13446-14946 GCA_036655975.1 Desulfovibrionaceae bacterium
GGCGAGGGTAAGGCCTATTTTGGCACGGGGGTCGCGGCGGTGCAGATAGGTACTCTGGGCCGCCAGACTGTCCAGCGCGCCCAGAGTATACAGACTTTGCTCAATGACGCTCATGTGTTACGGACTTTCGGCGGCCCAGCAGTCTGCCCGCTAATCCCGCCAGTAACAGGGTGAGCATACCGCCCACAATGCCGGCAGTGCTGGTTCCGGAATCCACGGCAGGCCATGGGGCAGCTTCTGTTTCGGCTTCAACGGCGGCATCGGACGCGGCAGGCAGCGCCGCTTTAAAGGCATAATCGGGCATAATGGCGGTTTTTTCTTGCACCGCCGCGAGGGTTTCATGGGTTTGATCCTTGGGGGCTTCCAGCGTGTCCTGACCGGTGACAGCCGCGATGGACCACTCAAGCCCGTCGGGATGGCTGGAGGCGAACCACGAAAGTACCCCCCCAGTGCATAGGGCCAGCACCGCGAATACCGTTACCACTTTTTTGAGGGCATAGGAGGGCCGTGCGGCGTTGATTGCCATAATTTCTGGGCGGGCATGGTAGACAAAGCCGACGACCGCTGCCGTGATCAGGCCTTCTACAATACCAATGCCCAAGTGTATGGGCTGCATGAGTAAGGCAAAGGTGCTGAAAGGCAAGGATGAAATGCCGGAACTGACGGTTTCCAAGACAACCGACAAGGCTCCCAATTGTAGGCCGAGTACGGAAGAGACGAGGCTGGCTATCAGAATGCTTTTTTGGGTGGGAATATTCCCGACCAGCGGCTTATAAATAAAGGGATAGGCCAGAAAGCAGGGAAAGAATCCCATATTGAAAATATTACAGCCCAAGGCCAGCAGGCCGCCATCGGCAAAAAAAAGCGCTTGTACACTGAGCACGGAGGCAATGGTCATGAAGGCCGCTTGCGGGCCCAGCAGAATTGCCAGCATCATCCCCCCCCCGAGGTGTCCGCTGGAACCTGTGACGGGAATGGTGAAATTGATCATTTGTGCGGCAAAAACAAAAGCACCCAGCACTCCCATGAGGGGGACGAGGCTGCTATCAAAATTTTTACGCATGTTGCGAGCGGAATAGGCCAAAATTCCCGCCGAAATTCCCCAGAATACTCCGCCGACAGCGGGAGAGATAAGTGCGTCTGCCATATGCATGGTGTTGTGCCCTCCAGTTCAGGTACCGTTCTACGCTTCACGGGGGAGTGTGCCACAAAATAAGGATTAGTGCTACTATTTTTTGTCTCTCTGTTTAGTGGGGCCTCAAGTTCAGGGCTATATTTCGGGGTCGGCTTTGGGGGGCATTTGTCCGGTTAATTGTGTAAGTGTACCGCTTTTAAAAATGATACGGGTGGCGACGGCATCGGCTACATCGGACAGATCCATAATTTTCTCTAATAATTCTAACATTTCAAAGCGTCTGTCTTCGGGGGAATAGGCAAAGTGGTCTTCAAATTCGCCAGAGTTCAGGTAGGCTTTAAAGGCCTCCACGTCAGCTAATTGCA
>JAVVPD010000055.1:0-14640 GCA_036655975.1 Desulfovibrionaceae bacterium
TCCCACATTGACACCCCCCCCTCCCTACGGTACATCTAAAGCATGTCACAAATTGAGGGTATCGCGTGAAAATACTTAATTTAAAAGTTAGATTTTTTTTAAGTGTATTGGTCACGCTTCTTGCTATTGGGGGATTTGGGCACTATTACCTCATGCGGCTTGAAAATTTATTTGCCACAGAAGTAGAAAATGCCCTGGTTGACCGTTCCGTGCAAGTTGCGGAAAATCTCTACCAAACGCTTGACACCCGCATTTCTTTACTGACCACGCTGTCTGAATTGCCTTTCATGCGTAGCACCACATTTTCTGTGGAAGAAAAGCTCCAGATGTTGACCCCCATGGCCAAAAGGCACGGTCTACTCCGTTTCGGCATCAGCGACCTTCAGGGCATGACTTTCACCACCGACGGGCATGTCATGAATATCGGCGACCGCGAATATTTCCTCAGCGCGCTGAAAGGTTCCACCAGCATTTCGCGTCTGCTCACCTGCTATATCCTCAATATACCAATTATTGTCTACGCAACCCCCCTGTACGACCAGCAGGACAAGGTGCACGGAGTATTTTTCGTCACTGAAGACACTCGTATTATTTCTCAATTATTGCAGGGTGCAAAGGTTTACAGCACTAAGGGCACGTCCATAATTATCACCACGGAGGGTAATATTCTGGACGGGACAGAAAACACGACCAAACAAAATATTTTTGCCGATTTCCGCAAAGAAAACAGCGCCAAGGCCGTTACTCTGTTGCAGCAGGGCGTCTCACAGCATCTCTCCCAACAGACCCGCCTGACCCTCAATCATACAAAGTTGTGCGTGGTCACCACGCCTATCCGGGGCACTGCCGATTGGAATTTGCTCACCACCATTCCCGAAGGTGTGGCAATGGGTAAAACCCAAGCCGTGTTGAACTTGACCATATATACACTACTGCTCGTCGCCGGGTGTATTTTGCTGGTTTTATTGTATGTTAGCCGCCTACAGCGCCGCTACGCTCGACAAAAAGGTATGGCTACTGTCGCCATAGAATCTGCGGGTTTATATTATATTACTGTGGACTTAGAGGGCAAAATCCTTTCGGCTAATAAATATTTCACCCTGCAAACCGGTCTGAGCTTATACCAGCTTCAGAACACAGCCCTGCACGAGATCAGCCTGCATATCACCCAAGAGGAGTTAACGCTGCTGCTCGAGCAAGATGAGCCTTTTGAATTGCAACTCCGCACACATATGGATGACACCATCTATGTACAGTGGACACCCCTGCCCGACAGAGGTGAAAATACGCTTAATCTGCTCGGTACAGATTTGACCCTACAGCGCAAAAATGATCAGGAACAACGCAGCCACATGGCACAACGCAATCTCCAGATGATTTTTGACAATGTGCCCGTGCCACTTATTCTACGCAATCTGACCGATGCAGTCATCATGTGCAATTCCGCCTTATACACGCTGGCGGGCAAAGAGTCGGATTTAGAAATTCTTGGCACGAGTTTTCCCGAAGTGCTGCCTTACGAAAATTATCCTGTGCTCCACAATGCCTTGGAGGGTGCCTTTGCCCATAGCGCTCCGGTCACGGTGGAACATTCCCTGCTCTATCCCGACGGGCACCGCCGCTATTTCCGCACGACGCAAGTGCCCCTGTACGACGATACGCATACGCCCTCTTCCGTGCTCACGGTGTTTATCGACATCACTGACAGCAAAAATATGCAAAAAAATCTGGTTAAAGAAGTTAACCGCCTGCAAAACCTACTAGAAACAAGCCCCATCGCCGTGCTTATCAGCGTCAAGGGTAAGGTGCGTTTCATGAATTTGTGCGCCAAAAAAATGACAACACTGACTGAGGGCGAAAACACACGCCAGATTCTTGAGGTGAGCACGCTTTACTCCCATATTCAACGCGAAATCAACAGGGGAAGAACCGTCCCGCAGGTAGAAGCCCGCCTGTTTGACCGTGCGGGCACGCCGCACGATCTCTTGGTAAACGTGGCCCCCACAGAATACCAAGGCGAAATGGGTGCCATTGCTTGGGCCATGGAAGTGACCGAATTAAAAAATATTGAAAAAGAACTTATGGCTGCCCGCGATACCGCCGAAGCCGCCACCCATGCCAAAAGCGAATTTTTGGCAAACATGAGCCACGAAATCCGTACCCCCATGAACGCCATCATTGGCATGAACCACTTGGTTTTGCAGACGCAACTCAGCCTTAAACAGCAAGATTACCTCAAAAAAATTGACCTATCGGCCAAAAATCTGTTGCGTATTCTGAATGATATTCTGGACTTTTCCAAAATTGAAGCCGACCAGCTAGATATTGAATACGCCGATTTCCGCTTGGATACCCTGCTCAATGACAGCATTGATCTTGTCAGCGTTAAGGCTCGGGAAAAGAACCTCAAAGTACATTTACGCATGGAAAACAACGTCCCCGTATGGGTTCAGGGCGACCCCGTGCGCTTGGGGCAGGTTATCCAAAATCTTCTCAATAATGCCGTCAAATTTACCGAACAAGGCAGTATAACCGTTACCGTGAGCCTGCGTGAAAGCCCTCGTGGCGAACATATTCTTTTGTTTACCATCCGCGATACCGGTGTGGGCATGACTCCAGAACAAAGCAAGTTTATTTTCCAGTCTTTCACGCAGGCAGACGCCTCCACAACCCGCAAATACGGGGGCACGGGACTGGGGCTGGCAATCTGTAAAAAATTGGTAGAATTGATGCGCGGCAATATCTACGTCACCAGTGCCGTGAATCAGGGCACAACCTTTGGTTTTACCGTACACTTGCTGCAGGCCAAGAATCCCCAACCTAGCAACGATAGCCCCATGGTGCCGCAGTCGTCTTTGAAAGACCTACACCTGTTGTTGGTGGAAGATAATACCATTAATCAAGAAGTTGCGCTGGAAATTTTGCAAGGCGCAGATATTCATGTGGACGTTGCCAACAACGGGCAAGAAGCCCTAGATATGGTTCATGGCAACCATTATGATATCGTGCTGATGGACATTCAAATGCCTGTTATGGACGGCATCACCGCCACCCGCGCCTTGCGTGAAGACCGGCAATTGCAAAATCTGCCCATCATTGCCATGACCGCCCACGCCATGACAGGCGACAGGGAAAAATCCCTTGCGGCGGGCATGAACGATTACATAACCAAGCCCATTTCCCCCGACAACGTGTACGAAACCCTCCGCCGCTGGTTGCCTATGGCACGCCCTGTCACACGCCATACTCCGGCAACAGAAAACCCTGCCGCCCCGCCCTTCTCCATTGTCGGCATGGACAAAGACATTGCCCTGTCCCGCCTGCTCGGAAACGACCCCTTACTCAAGCGCCTGCTGACGGATTTTTACAGTACCTTCGCCAATTGCGTTGCAGAACTCCGCCAGCAACTGACGGGGAGTGCCGCGTCTCCCAACGGTTCTACGCCCTTGTTGAGCCCCGAAAATCTTGAAGCCAGTCTGCGGCTTTCCCACACCCTTAAAGGCGTGGCCGCCAACTTGGCACTGCACACTATCTACGCCGCTGCTCAACAGCTGGAAACACTGCTCAAAGCCAGCCAATCCACCGATTCTGCTAGCCCCACCCCTGCTCCAGACCTTAACACGGTGTGCACCGCCATTAACGCCCTGGAAACAGCACTCCAACCCACCCTTGAATCCATCGCCACCACACTCATCGCCCCCGCAGCGCTTGAGTATAGCCACAAGGATACCCCAACTGCCAGCAGTATAGCCAGCCGCTTGGCGCGCTTAAGCGCTGCAGAGGTGGAGGAAGCCCAAAGCTCGCTGCACAAAACCCGCGCCCTGTTGCATTTGAATGATCCCGAATCAGAAAATGCCTTTAACGCTGCCAAAAATATTTTGGGTGACACCTTTACAGAAGAGGTGCAAAATGTCCTTCTTGCACTCGATAATTTTGACTTTGTTGTTGCAGATGAACAACTGGAAATACTCCTTAATGCGCTGAATACTTCAAGGAATACCGAATGATTACAGCCCCAACAGGAGCCGACACTGCTGCGGTCGGTGGCACAAAAAAACCTATTATTCTTATCGTAGATGATACACCCGCAAATATTCGTATCTTAACGGAATTATTACGTACAGACTATACCATTCGGGTTGCTACCAATGGAGAAATCGCCCTGCACCTTGCCACAATTCAGCCCCCTCCCGACCTTATTCTCTTAGATATCATGATGCCCAATATGGACGGGTATGAAGTTTGCCAGCGCCTGAAATCACAGTCGAAAACAGCGGGAATTCCCATTATCTTTGTCACCGCCATGACAGATGCCGATGACGAAGCCAAGGGGCTAGACTTGGGCGCCGTGGATTACGTTACCAAGCCCTTTAATCCTCGCCTGATCAAGGGACGTATCCGCAACCATCTCGAATTGAAAAAACATCGGGATAATTTAGCAGAATTGGTGGCAGCCCGCACTGCGGAAGTATTCGCCACCCGCGCCGCCACCATTGAAAGCTTGGCATCCTTGGCCGAAACCCGCGATCCTGAAACAGGCGGGCATATTCACCGCACCCAACGATATGTCAAACTCCTCGCCGAGCGCTTACGCATTGATGCCCCCTCCATATGGGGTATGAACGATGCAACACTTGAACTTCTTTATCTTTCAGCCCCTTTACACGACATAGGCAAAGTGGGCGTGCCGGATTCCGTACTCCTGAAGCCCGACAAACTCACCGCAGAAGAATTTGAGCAGATCAAGCTCCACACCACTTTTGGCTATCAATCCTTGACCCGAGCGGAAAAACGTCTGGGCAACAGCTCCTTCCTGCGTCTCGGTGCCGAAATCGCCTATAGCCACCATGAAAAATGGGATGGCACGGGCTATCCCCGAGGTTTGAGCGGTGAAAATATTCCCCAGTCCGGTCGACTTATGGCCTTGGGAGATGTCTACGACGCACTGATCAGTCGGCGTATATACAAACCTCCCCTTCCGCACAGTAAAGCCATGGCGATTATTCTGGAAGGTCGGGGCACACATTTTGACCCCATGATAGTAGACGCTTTTCTCTCCATCGCCGAAGAAATGCGAACCGTTGCCTCTGATTTGGCCGATTTTCAGGAAGAAAAAGATACTTTGCTCTTGTAAGCGGGGCGTCATACCCCAAACTATCATTGACAATAGCTGAAACAGTCTTATATATAAGTGTTTCTGATAGTTTATTTTAAATTAAACCCGAGGTAATATATGAAGTCCCTTAAAGGCACCCAAACAGAAATTAATATCCTTACCGCTTTTGCCGGTGAATCCCAAGCCCGCAACCGTTACGATTATTGGGCGAGCAAAGCCAAAGCTGACGGTTATGTCTTGGTCGCGCACGTATTCACAGAAACGGCGCTGCAAGAAAAAGAACACGCCAAAAGACTGTTCAAATTTCTTGAAGGCGGAGAAGTGGTCATCAACGCTGGCTACCCCGCTGGCACTATTAGCGACAGTGAAACTAATCTGCGCGCCGCTGCCGCCGGCGAACATCATGAACACACAGAAATGTACCCTTCCTTTGCACAAATTGCCGACAAAGAAGGCTTTACAGAAATAGCCTTGGTTATGCGTAATATCGCGGTGGCAGAAGCCTTCCACGAAAAACGCTACTTGGAACTGGCAAAAGATATCAAAGAAGGCCGGATGTTCCTGCGCGATCATAGCGTCAGCTGGATCTGCCAAAACTGCGCCTGCATTGTTGAAGGCAAAGAAGCCCCTGCAAAATGCCCCGCTTGCGCCCACCCACAATCTTATTTTAAAGTATTGAATTCAACATATTAGAAATAAATTCGGGCAATCTGCATGCGGCAACAACACGCACCATGCGGGGCCATGCTTACAAAAGGTTACACGGCATATACGCGGTGAGCTGACATAAAATAAATAATATCAGCTCACTGCGTGATTTTTTATTTTTTTTCTTCAAAAGTATTATACCTTGTACCCAAGCGTATTCAGTGCTAGAGTAAATTCATGTGCGAAATTAGCCCCCATACCATCCAGCCTTGCCTTGTTTGCGGAAAAACAGATATTACTCTTGAATCGATGCGCCCTGAAGGACGTACCAGTGACGTTTGGCGCGTTGTGTGTTCATGCGGACAAACCACCAAGCAATGGTCTGTATCCAAGGGCGCTGCCATCCGTGCTTGGAACCGGAACCTTGCTCAAGAAGCTAGTGAGCACGGCTACCAGCGCTAACCAGCAGAATACCCTTTGTAAAATATATCCGTGCATAGTTTCTGGGTGCCGTATCCAGTAACTATGTATTGTTGTCTTCTTTACAAGAGCGCTGGAGCGCCGTAGACTAATCCATTCGTATATTTCAACCGTGAGGAGTCCTACCATGAGTTCTCTTAAGGGGCCCGGCGACCGTATTGAGGCCCGGTGCACCCGTTGCAATGATGTAACAGGTCATGTGATTGTCGCCCTAGTGGGTGGCGTTGTTGTGAAGGTGGAATGCTGCGCCTGTGGCAGTGTGCATAAATATTATCCCCCCACCGCAGCCAAAGACAAGAACGCAGCGGAAAGTGCCAGTGCAGCCCCCAAGCGCAAAGCAACACCGGGCACAAAACCCAAAGCCGCCCCCCGTGGGCAAGCGCGTGCCGCGCAGGCTGCCGCCGCCACAGAAAGCGCCTGGCGCACGGCCATTGAACGCCCTTCCGCCCCAGCGGCAAAAACGTATTCCATGACCTCAGCCCTCGCCATTGGCGACACGGTGGAGCATCCGGTATTCGGCTTGGGCAGCGTGCGGACTATGGTACCGCCTAATAAGGTAGAAATATTATTTCGTGACGGCATGCGCCTGCTGCGGTGCGCGGGCTAATCCACTCTACCTGAGCACCCGCAACCTTTTTGTAGGCGCAGAATTACAAAGATCACCTTGGGGCCATTGTAAACAATACAGTGTATTTTTCGTGATTCTGCACATATTAGTGCTATTTTGCAGACGCGTTTATGAAAAAGCTATACATACATATGCGCCTTGTGGGGAGCTCAATAAAAAAAATATTTTTACCAAATAGCAAATAAAGTTGCCTTTCACATTGACTTTACTTCCAGATAGTGATTGTATGTATTTTGTGGGCCGCGTAAGGGCAATCAGGTTTTGTCACATATCAGCGCGGGCAATATGATGTTTTTTTGAGAGGGTTTTTCATGTCCAAGTCCATTTATGTTGGTAATCTTCCTTGGTCCGCCACTGAAGAGCAGGTACAGGATCTTTTTGCCGAATATGGCAAAGTTCTTTCCGTTAAACTGGTCAGCGACCGTGACACCGGCCGTGCTCGTGGCTTTGGCTTTGTAGAAATGGAAGACGCTGACTGCGCCGCCGCTGTTGAAGCGCTGGATAACGCATCTTTCGGGGGTCGTACCCTTCGTGTAAACGAAGCTAAGCCCCGCGCTCCGCGCCAACCCCGCTACTAGTCTCCACTTTTTACGTGCTTATGGCACAGCTACGCCTCGGTTCGCCGGGGCGTTTTTTTTACTTGCTTTTCCGTTCAGGCTGAAACATAGTCCTAATTTACGAGCGTCTCACGCCACAGTGCCTTGTGTTACGGCACACGGTGGCCGCACATAAAAATTGCTCTAGGAGTCGTACATGCTGAATCCTACACATTGCGTCCTTTACAGCGGCGGCGCCGCCGGCACAGAAGAATTTTTTGGTACCCTTGCAGAACGTTGGGGGATAGAAGAAGTCAATTACAGCTTTGAAGGCCACCAAATTGAACGCACACGCGGTGTCCGGGTACTTACCTCTGAAGAACTCGCGCTGAAAGACGTAAGCTTGACCTACATCTCTAAACTCATGAGCCGCGAATATACGCGGGCCCCCATTTTCCGCAAAGTGCTACAATCCATTTGCTGGCAAGTGAGCAGCGGGCACGAAATCATCGTTGTGGGGGCCATTCAACCCGACGACACGGTGAAGGGCGGCACCGGATGGGGCGCAGAATTTGCAAAAATCTGCAATAAACCCTTGCTGGTTTTTGATCAGGTGAAAAATGGCTGGTACGCATGGAAGCAGGACGCATGGACCCCCGAAGTGCGCCCCTGTGTCAACCGCCCCCACTTTGCCGCTACCGGTACCCGTTTTCTTGAAGACAATGGTCGTGACGCCATTACAGAATTATTCAAGCGCTCTTTTGAAAAATAAGGTGTTCATGGGGGGAGAGCTGCGCGCCTCTCCCCATGCCGCCGGCTGCGGGGCTTTTCTTTTATGGGGCGGGCGACGGTTCAGTACTGGGTGAACAGGTCAGCCCGCACACCGTGGTCACCTTTTGCTGTGTATGGCTTGCCCTAGGCATCTACGCCGTGTGCGCTATCCAAGCATTCCGCAGGCCCTGAGCCGGCCTTTCCCTCCTCCCCCACCCAATAGGTTAAAATTTCATGCAAGCGCGCGGGTTCAATGGGTTTCGACAAAAAATCATTCATGCCTGCGGCAAAACACAAAGCCCTATCCTCCACCATGGCATTGGCCGTCATGGCGATAATCGGCATGGTGCTAAAGCGCTCAGATTTTAATTCCTTTGCCAATTCGCGGATTCTGTGCGTTGCCTCCAGCCCGCCCATCACGGGCATCTGCACATCCATAAAAACGAGGTCAAAGGGGGTGAGGCTCAATTTTTCCACCGCTTCCAGCCCGTCCGTGGCAAGGTCCACCTGCAGGCCCTCAGCCTCCAACATGGCTCGGGCAATTTCCAAATTAATCTCATTATCATCCACCACCAGTGCCCTTACGGGGCTTTCCTGCCCCCTAACAACTGTATTCTGACGGCAGCGTACTTGCATCGCCCCGCCCCCTGACTGTGCTAACGCAGCGTCCACCACCTGCACCGCTAAGCGTACCTGAAAACAGCTACCTTCATTGGGGGCAGATTGCACACTGATATCCCCCCCCATCATCTCCACCAATTGCTTGCAGATAGCCAGCCCCAGCCCTGTGCCACCAAATCTGCGCGTAACAGAGGTATCCGCCTGCATAAAAGGCTGGAACAACTGGGCTTGCTGTTCTGCTGACATACCAATGCCCGTATCCGTCACGCTGAACAGCAATATCTGGGTTGGGGCGCTCGGCGCCACCTTCACAAGCTCATCCCCCTCCGGTGAAATCACGCGCACTGTCATACTCACGCGGCCTTCGGGGGTGAACTTCACGGCATTACTGAGCAAATTGAGCAGCACTTGCTGCAGGCGCGTAGGATCGCCCTGCACGGCAGCGGGTACATTGGGTGCCAAGTCCATGTTCAAAGTCAAATTCTTTTCGCGGGCGGCAAAGCCCATAATACTGCACGCGCCGTCTAACACCGGTGCGAGTAAAAAGGGGATGGATTCCACCTTCATTTTTTGGGCTTCGATTTTAGAAATATCCAACACGTCATTAATAATAATCAACAAGGCATTAGCTGCCAAACGCATTTTGTTCAGATAGTCGATCTGCCGCGCCTGCAAATTGGAACGGTCAAATAAATGGATAAAGCCCATAATAGCGTTCATGGGGGTGCGTATTTCGTGGCTCACTGTGGACAAAAAAGCACTTTTGGCCTGCGTAGCCGCCAAGGCCTGATTTTTGGCGGCTTCCAAGCGCTGCCTTTGTTCAATTTCGGTCATCTTACTTATCTGCAAGGCGTGGATGTCCATGGTGGTACCACTGATACGCGTGGTTTTTCCGTCCACCCCCCGCTGGGTAACGCGGGCGATTACTTTGCGCCAGCACCATTCCTCCCCATTATGGGAGCGATAGGTACAGGTATAGCCCTCACTTAAGGCGTTGGTATCGTCATGCTGCAGGTCATATACCATGGCGCGCAGCTTGGGTTGGTCTTCTTTATGGCAACGCAAGATGGGCCAGTCAATGGATTCCTCACCTTTGTGGCCCGGCAAGCCGAAAGATTGGGCCAAAAACTCATTAAAGATAAACTTGCCGCTCGTAAAATCGATATCCCAAATGCCGATGCCCGCCCCTTGAATAATCATTTCAAGGCGTTCCTCGCTGGCTCGCATATTTTTTAGTAAACGCAAGAACAACAGCGTCACCAAAACGATAGCCAGCAATATAACCCCAAAATTGAGAATCAGTCCCCGGGTCAGCAAGGTACGCACCGAGGTTAAAATCGATTCTTGTGAGCTTGAAACCACCAAGGTCCACCCCAGCTCGGGAATTTTCATGTACACGCCCAAACGTGCAAGCCCAGCAGTGTCCATATAGCTGTGCAAACCTTCCTTGCCCGCCAACACAAGTTGCCCCGCCGCTCCCTGGCTGGCGTCCGTGCCCGGCTTCCAGAAAGAACGGGAACTCAAGATCACAGTCCCCGCCGAATCAAGCGCAAAAATGCTCATGTTTTCTTCACTCGCCAAACGCCCGTCCCACAAGCTGTTTTCCCCCGCAATACGCATGAGCATGACGACCCCCCCCAGCACTTTACTGTGGCGGGAGGTGCTGTCATGAATAGGAGAAATAACAAGAATTTGCGGGCCACCCGCAAGATAGGCGGTGGTGATAAACGCGCGCCCCGCATGGAGGTTTTTCAGCTCTTCAGCGGACAAGAGCACCGTCGAATCCTTCAAGCCCATTTTCGTAACATTGGCGATGATGGTACCCTGTGTGTCCACCACCACAAGCCCTTGACTGTCACTATAGCCAGCGCTGAACTTTTGGAGAAGCGGCTTCACCGCCTTTTGATTCTCCCGATTGAAAGCTCCGTGATCAAAGGCATAGCTGAAGTTCACCACCGTCATGTGTTGGGCCACCATGCTGACAACTTCCATGGAACGGCCCACCCGTGCGCGCAATTCCCGTATAATTTCACTACACACAAGGGTTTGGCGCTTCTCCATAGCCGCCACAATATCTTTGCGCGCGTCAGAATAGGTCAACCACACGGGCAAAGAAATAGAGGCCAGTAAAACAATGATAATATAAATGTAACCCCGCATGGTGCTGGAGGTATCCTGATCCCGCCGTGCGGCGGCATAATAGGTGGCGCTGAGCAGGCACCCAAAAAACAGGGCCACAGCTAAACCGATAAGCACAAGGGTGCGTATGGTCGTAATCTGCACCTTCTGAACGTCCCGATTCGTACGCTGCCCCATACGATAAAAAAACTCGTCCACCAAGGTCATGATGTTCGATGCGGCCTGCTGATATTTTTCCCCAAAGACCATCTCAAAGGCCCGCTTTGTATCCGGCTCCCCGCGCACGGCATATTTGCCGTGCGAATCCATAAACAACCCTTTGGCGGCGTTCATCGCCTCCTGCTCCACTAAAGCCAGCGCGTCGGAATCTGCTAAAGCCTTTTCCAGCAAGCTATATTCTACCGTATACGCGTAACGCTGAAACAATTCGCGCAGGGAAGCACTTTGCCCAGGGGCCATACCACTGGTGGCGGGCCGAGCCACAAGGCCTGTACGCATGTGCAGTGTGGAATAATATCTTTGTTCCGCCAGAGGATTGCCCGTGGTCACAAAGGCTTGCACGGCGCTGGTAAGTTCCCGCGAGCTGGAGCGCATCTCCCGCGCCAAGTGCATGCTTTCCGTGCGGTGCGCCTCTAATGTAGCCAGCTCATCCAAGGAAAGATAAAAGGAATAGACCAAAATACCCATAGCAGTGATACAAAAAGTCACACTTAAGAGCACAAATCTTGCTGTACACCGACTCCATTGCAGAGGTTTGTACGCTAAAAAAGAAAATATCTTCATTAATATACTTCCCATCTATATAGAATAACATATAAAAAGTCATATTGTAAATAATGATACCCTAGCGAGTAAGTCAGAATTACGCAATAACAATTCTACGGGCATATCACACCTAAAACCACAGGTGCCTTGCAGGTCAGGGGGACTTACGCTATCCTAAGCCCCATACCATACAGAGGACAGCATGAGCACAACTTTTACTCCCACAGAGCAGGCTATTTTACGCATTGTACAAAGCAACCTGCCAGATTCCCCCACACCCTATGCCGACATTGCCCGTGAAGTCGGATGTGACGAGGCCAGCGTGCTGCGTTTGCTCCTACGTTTGAAAGAAGAAGGGGCCATTCGCCGCTTTGGGGCCAGCATCAAACACCAGAAAACAGGCTGGAACCACAACGCCATGGTGGCGTGGCGCATTGACGACGCGCACATTGACGCCTGTGGCGAACACGCCGCCACGCATCCGCATATTTCGCACTGCTATCACCGGCCCTCTTCGGCTCCTGACTGGCCGTATACCCTGTACACAATGATCCATGGGCGCTCCCGGGAAGATTGCCTCAAAGTGGTGGAAGAATTGCGCCAGAACACCGTTCTGGACGAATACGCCATTTTGGAAAGCCTTCAGGAACTCAAAAAAATATCAATGACCTATTTTTAAAGGATTGATTTCATGGAAACTCTTTCGCAAAAGCTCTTCGCCACGGCGGAAAAAATTATCCCCGGTGGTGTGAACAGCCCCGTACGCGCCTGCAAAAATGTGGACAGTATCCCTTTGTTCATCAAGCAGGCTGAGGGCTGCCACCTCACCGACGTGGACGGCAACCAATATATTGACTATGTGCTCTCGTGGGGGCCCATGATTTTAGGCCATGCCCATCCGGTGGTCACCCAGGCCGTAGCTCTGGCTGCAGCCCGTGGCACCAGCTACGGTGCCCCCTGTGAAGATGAAGTGCTGCTGGCTCAGGCGGTTCTGGACGCCATGCCCGCCATGAGCGCCCTACGGCTGGCCCGAGGGGTCACGGGACGCCATAAACTTATCAAATTTGTGGGCTGTTATCACGGGCATGCCGACGCTTTTCTGGCTGCTGCGGGTTCGGGGCTGGCAACGCTGTCCATCCCCGGCACACCGGGGGTTCCCGAGGCCGTAGTGCAAGATACCCTGCTGGCGCCCTATAATGACCTGGCAGCGGTGCAAACGTTGTTTGACCAGCACGGCAAGGACATTGCGGCGGTCATTGTGGAGCCTACGGCAGCCAATATGGGGCTTGTGCCCGCCCTGCCCGGTTTTTTGGAAGGATTACGCACGGCCTGCGACCAGCACGGGGCGCTGCTCATTTTCGACGAAGTCATCACCGGCTTCCGTTTGGGCTATGGGGGGGCGCAAGGACGCTTCGGCATCACGCCGGACTTGACCACGCTGGGCAAAATTATCGGCGGCGGCCTGCCCGTGGGGGCCTATGGCGGCAAGGCCCAATACATGCGCGAAATCGCCCCTAGCGGGCATGTGTATCAGGCGGGAACCTTGTCGGGCAATCCTTTGGCAATGGCGGCGGGGCTGGCTACCCTGTCCATTTTAAAAGCCTCCGACTATGTGGGCCTTGAACAACGCACCGCCGCCTTTGCACACGAATTGGAAAGCCTGCTGCGCGCCAAAAAAGTACCCGTGCGGGTGCACCATGTGGGGGCCATGTTCTGTCCTTTCTTTACGGACGGGCCCGTCACCAATTTTGACGCGGTAAAAAAAGCCAGCACAACTATTTTTACGAGTTTTTATAAACAAATGCGCGCTCATGGCGTCTACATGGCCCCCGCCGCTTTTGAAACGGGCATGACCTCTTTCGCCCACAGTGAAAATGATTTTGCCAAAACGCTGGAAGCCGTCCGCAAAGTGAAGTTATAGATGTCTGCCCGTATTCCCCTACGCATAGCCTGCTATGCGCTGACAACTCGGGGCGTGGAACTCGTGCGTACTCTGGCCCCCCTTTTGGGGGCCCCCGCCAGTATCGACTGTTTTGTCCCCGAGCGCATGGCAAAAAACAGCGAGCACGGCTTCTGCCTCTTGCATCAAGCTGTGGCGCAAAATTTTCACCGCTATCAAGCCCATATTTTTGTGGCGGCGGCGGGCATTGTGGTACGCAGCATTGCCCCGCATCTGAACCACAAAAGCACGGATCCCTGCGTGGTGGTATGCGACCAAAAAGGACAATTCGCCATTAGCCTGCTCGCGGGGCATTGGGGTGGCGGCAACGCGCTGGCCCGTCAAGTGGCGCAAGCCCTAGAGGGCACGGTGGTTATCACCACAGCCACAGACACGGAAGAATTGCCCAGTCTCGACACCATTGCCCAGCAAGCGGGCTGCCAAATTGTAGACTGGGATCAGGTCAAAAATGTCAACGCCGCCTTGTTGGCGGGACAGACTGTTCAGGTTTTTGATCCGCTGCAAGCGCTGTCCTTGGGGCATAATCCCCTCTTTGTTCCGGTGAAACCTCCCCATATTCGCAAAAATGTGCCCACGGTTTCCGCCCACTGGCGGCATGTGGACGCGGGGCAGAATTTGCTGCGCCTCGCCATTCCCGCCTTGCATGTGGGGATAGGCTGCCGCCGAAATGTTCCCGCCAGCGACATCCTGCACGCCGTACGCACCACCCTGTTAGACGCGGGGCTGGAGCCTTTGTCCATCAGCCGTTTAGCCTCAGTCAACGCCAAACAGGATGAAGCAGGCCTGCTGGAATGTGCCCGCCAATTACACGTACCCCTTGTATTTTATAGCCCCGAAGAATTGTCCGAAGTGCCCTCCCCCACCCCCTCAGCCATGGCGGCACAAATTTTTGGGGTAGACCACATCAGCGTATGTGAAGGCGCGGCCCTGCTCAGTGCCGGGGGTGAAGACAGCCTACTTTTATTACCCAAAGCCA
>JAVVPD010000056.1:0-14397 GCA_036655975.1 Desulfovibrionaceae bacterium
ACTGAAGATAAAAGCAGCAATGTAACCGACACGTATTTCGGTTTGCTCAAAAACTGGTCGGGGGCTGAAAGTCCCCCCCTGAATGCCAATGAATACGGCTATTCCCAAGCCATTAAAGTCTACGATGCCCAAGGTGTTGCCCACGAGGTGACCGCCTATTTTGACGGTGCCCCCAGCAATACCAGCAACAAGGTGGTCGAATTTGTTGTGGGCACCAACCCCAATGACCCCAAAGCAGCAGCCAGTGACGGTCTGCTCATGTCCGGCACGCTCACCTTTGACGCCAAGGGGCAATTGGTGGATATGACGGCCTTCACCCCCAATGGCAGCACCCAAGATTTGAACAAGTGGAGCATGGCCCCCCTCGCCAATGGTTTGCCCCAATTCAATCTTAAGGGGCAAAACATCACGCTGAATCTGGGCGTGGCCGGAAAAGGCGGCTGGGGCAATGCCCCCCCCAACGCCGCCAGCATCGGAACAAACCAGCAAGCCCTGCCCACCATCCAGCCGCTCACGCCCTCTGCCCGCGCCTGCACCGCCTATGCGGGCAGCTCCGCCACCAATACGTGGCAGCAGGACGGATACAGCGAAGGCACCTTGTACAATATGAGCATCAACAAACATGGTGAAGTTATCGCCTCGTACAGCAATGGACAAGACCAAGTTTTGTACGAAATCCCCATCTGCCGTTTCACCAGTGAAGACGGCCTGCGCCGTGAAGGGGGGAACATGTTTTCCTCCACCCCAGATGCCGGAAAAAT
Source organism: Desulfovibrionaceae bacterium (assembly GCA_036655975.1). GTDB lineage: Bacteria > Desulfobacterota > Desulfovibrionia > Desulfovibrionales > Desulfovibrionaceae > CASQEL01. The sequence continues at coordinate 762 of JAVVPD010000056.1, forward strand.
GCAGATGGGCCGTGCGGGTACGGAAAATTATGGTCCGGTGCTGTCCAATTCCCTCGAACTGTCCAATGTGGACATGGCCCGCGAAATGGTTAATATGATTGTAACGCAACGTGGCTTCCAATCCAACAGCAAGGTTGTCACCACAGCCGATGCCATGTTGCAAAAAGCTATGGAACTGAAGCGTTAACGCAATTTTGATAAAAATTTCCGCTTCTTGCCCGTGCGTTCCCCGCTGTATCCTTGGTTTTGGATATGGCGGGCTTTACTGTATGGAAGAAATTCTGTATCATCCGAAGCCTTTTAGGGTACAACACCCTAAAGTTATTTAAACAATAGCATCATAATGCGTGTACACCGCAATATATATTTTCAGCGGTCTCCGCGCCGCTGCCCAAAGGATTAGCACTATGACCCTGAAACCCTTTGTGAAAAAAACCTTGCTCACGCTGGGAATACTTATACTTGTGGCAGGTATCGGCGGAGGGGCCGCTATTGCCATGCTGTTTTACTGGGCCGCGCAGGATTTGCCCAACATGACCCGCATTGAGGACTTCAAACCCCCGCAAGCCACCACTATTCTGGCCCGTGACGGTTCCGCCCTTGGCAGTCTGTACCACGAAAAACGCTACATGGTGCCCTTGAAAGAAATGTCCCGTTATATTCCTCTGGCTTTTCTGGCAGCGGAAGACGATTCTTTCTATCGCCACGAGGGGGTAGACCCCATTGCCATTGTGCGTGCCGCCGTCATTAACTTTCAGCGCGGAACGGTTTCCCAAGGTGGCAGCACCATAACACAGCAAATTATCAAACAATTACTACTCTCCTCCGAGCGTAAATACAAACGCAAAATTAAAGAAGCCATCTTGGCCTATCGGCTGGAACGGCACTTGACCAAGGACGAAATCCTGACCATTTATCTGAACCAGATTTTTCTGGGGCAGCACTCCTATGGGGTGGAGGCCGCCGCACGCACCTTTTTTGGCAAACACGCCTCGGACATCACCCTTGCCGAAAGCGCAGTGTTGGCGGGCATGCCGCAGGCCCCGAGCCGCTACAATCCCTTCCGCAACGCGGAATCGGCCAAGGCTCGGCAAATGTATGTTCTGGGCCGCTTACGCAACCTTAATTGGGTCACCCAAGAAGAATACGACCAAGCCGTCAAAGAACCCTTGGTCTACTGGACCATGCCAGAATCTCAGGGGCGCGGCGCGGGCTGGTATCTGGAAGAAGTGCGCCGTCTGCTGCTAGAATTTTTTAATGAGCAAAACCTTGCCACGCTCGGCGTAGAAACCAAGCAATACGGCGAAGATTATGTCTATGAAGCGGGCCTGACCGTACATACCGCCATGGATCCCCGCCATCAGGCCGCCGCCGAAGCTGCCTTGCGTAAAGGGCTTGAAGATCTTGGCAAGCGTCAGGGCTGGCAAGGCCCTTTGGAAAAAATTTCTCCCGACAAATGGGCTGAATTCAAAAACAAAATGTCTTTCACACCCATTGATTTTGTGGGCAATGCTTGGGCCAAAGCCTTGGTCACCAGCGTGACGCCGCAAGGCGCAGACGTCGCCTTGGGCAGCCACTACAAAGGCCACATTGATGTTAAATATGTCTCGTGGGCCCGTACGCCCAATCCCAAGGTCGCAGGCATCAACGCGCCTGCGGTGAAAGACGTTCGCAAGGTGCTGGAACCTGGTGATGTCATCTGGGTAAGCGCGGTGCCCAGCACCGAAACCGTGACCGACGCCAAGGGCAAAAAAATCACCCAAATAGCGGAATACGATCCCGCAGGCATCAAGCCGAACCTGCCTATTGCCCTCGCCCTTGAGCAGATTCCGCCTTCTCAGGGGGCCTTGGCCTCCATTGAACCCCAAAGCGGAGACGTGGTGGCGCTGGTGGGCGGCTACCAATTCGGCGACAGCCACTTTAACCGTGCCACGCAGGCCCGCCGCCAGCCCGGTTCGTCCTTCAAACCCATTGTCTATTCCGCTGCGCTGGACAAGGGTTTTACCGCATCCACCATGCTGCTAGACGCGCCTTTTGTGCATATCAACCAATATACCGATCAAATTTGGCGTCCCTCCAACTACGAACACAATTACAAAGGCCCCTTGCCCCTGCACACGGCCCTTGCCCTGTCCCGCAATACCTGTACCGTGCGCGTAGCGCAGCAAATCGGCATTGATGCCGTCAATGAACGTGCTAAGGCCTTGGGTCTTGAGCCGCATTTCCCCCGGGAATTGTCGGTAAGCCTCGGCGCTGTAGCCGTCTCACCCCTCAATATGACCCAAGCCTATACCGCTTTTGCCAATCAAGGTTGGGCCGCCCGCCCGCGCATCATCACGTCCATCACCGACGCCAACGGCAAGGTTTTATACACCCAAGACCCGCAGCACTGGCAGGCCATCAGCCCCCAAAATGCCTATATTATGGCAACATTGCTGAAAGAAGTTGTCAATGCGGGCACAGCGGGCCGCGCCAAAGTTCTTGGCAAGCCCATGGCGGGTAAAACAGGGACAACCAATGAAGAACACGATGCGTGGTTTATGGGTTTCAGTCCTTATTTGGTCACGGGGGTCTACATGGGCTATGACCAATTGCAGCCCTTGGGGCGGCTGGAAGCGGGCGGGCGCACCGCCGTGCCCGTGTTTGTGGACTATCGCAAAGAAATTGAAGACCAGTACCCCCCAGACGATTTCATCATGCCCGAAGGCATTGTCATGTCCAATGGGCAAGCCTATAAGGCCGATGAGCCCATCACAGGCTCGGTCAACATGAACAACGATCCGATTCTGGAGCAGAATGCCGAAGACCTGCTCAAGCAACTTTTTTAACACACCTAACTTCCACCGATACGGAAAAACCATGCCACCTTACGGTTCACTTGTATGTCTACTGACCCCCAAGGGCAAACGCTACCTGAAGCGCATTGAAGAAGGCCAAGATTGGCATTCCACCGATGGCATTTTGTCCATGGCCGACCTTGCCGCCGCCGAATACGGCAGTGAAGTGTGCACCAGCACCGGAATGCCCCTGCGCCTCCGTGAACCCGTGCTGCACGACCTTATCAAGGGCGTCAAACGCCAAACCCAAATTATCTATCCCAAGGATATCGCCTATATCTGTATGCGACTCGGCGTAGGCAAAGGGCGCACTATTATTGAGGCAGGCTCTGGCTCCGGCGGGCTAACCGTGGCCTTATCGTGGTTTTCTGGCCCGCTCGGACATGTGCATACCTATGAAGCCCGTGAAGAATTTCACAAATTGGCGCGGCGCAATCTTGAATGGGCGGGCCTTGGCAGCAACGTCACCCTGCACCACCGCGATATAGCCGAGGGTTTTACCATTACGGGAGCCGATGCCCTCTTTCTTGACGTGCGTACCCCATGGGACTATCTGCCCCATGTGGTCAAAGCCGTGAAACCCGGTGCCAGCTTGGGCTTTTTGGTTCCCACCGTTGATCAGGTCAGCAAATTACTGCTCGGGCTGGAAAAAGGACCTTTTGATGATGTGGAAGTGTGTGAGATTTTTATTCGCCGCTGGAAACCCCTTGCCGACCGCCTGCGCCCCGATGACCGCATGGTCGCCCATACCGGCTTTCTGCTCTTTGCCCGCCAACAGGAATGCAGTGAAGATTTTGAAAGCCGCAAGCCCCTCGGTACCCGTGAACGCAAGCAAGAAGCCGCCCGTCTTGAGCGCATGGCTGCTTATCACGCAGAAACAGATGAAGAAATGCTGTAAATGTTGTTGAGACCCTTGACGGCTAAACACGAGGAATGCTATATTTATTATTGGGTACTTTCTGTATACGTAACAAAGCACTGAATATCGCCAAAAAAATAAAAACGGAACCATGAAAAAAGAACGCATCTTGGCTACTGCCGCCCGACTCTTTGCAGAACGAGGCTTTGCCCGCACGTCTACAAGCCTGTTGGCTGAAGAAGCGGGCGTTGCCGAGGGCACCATATTCCGCCATTTTAAAAATAAAGACGAAATATTCCTCGAACTTATTTTACGGGTAAAAAACAAGATTATTGACGATGTGCGCCAATATCTGGACGTGCGCGGTGCGGAAACCGGCATGGACCATGTGGTGGCTGTCATCAAGGCCAGCTATGTCTTTGTGCAGAAAAACAGCACGGAATTTGCCTTAATTTTCCGCGATGCCCCCGGTCGCTACGGCGAACCCGGCGGCGAGGTGTTTGAACACTGCAAAGTGATTTACCAACATTTGCAAGAGCAATTTCAACTCGGTATCGAGCAAGGTCAACGCGAAGGGGCCATCCGCCGCGACCTGCACGCGGGAGACACCGCCTGCCTGCTGGCCTCGTCCCTTGTGGGGCTCATGCGCGTTGTACACTTAGGCTTTCTCAGCCCCAGTGACGAAATGCTCAAACATTTTGTGGACTGTGCCCACGCCATGCTTCTCCAGCCTGAGCGTGCCCCCGCCCCAAGCCCTCACGTTTGAGAATACTTTCAGCGTAAAATACGGCTAGGCTATCCGCGGCTTATGGTGCTGCAACCACAATTGCAGCACGAGCAAAGTCCACAAAGGTTTACGCAAATCTGCCTGCCCGCTCATGTGCGCGTCCACCAAAACGCGCACCGCAGTGGGCGCAAACAGGCCTTGGGCCCGCAAATGTTCCACACCCAGCAAGTCTTCCACCAGCGGGCGCAATTTCCCCCGCAACCATGCGGCTACGGGAATTTGAAAACCGCGCTTATTTCGCGTTAAAATCTCTGCGGGCAATACATCCGCACACGCTTTTTTCAACAAATATTTGCGCTTAAAGCCATTCAATTTCCATTCCACCGGCAAGCGCGCCACAAAATTTGCCACATCTTTATCTAAAAAGGGCGCGCGCACTTCAAGCGAGTGCATCATTGAGCAACGGTCTACCTTGACCAAAATATCGTCCAACAAAAATTGCCGTGCGTACACATGAAACGCGCGTTCCAGAGGTTTCGCGCTGCCCCAGTGCTCATAGGCCGCACGGGTAGGCGCAAACACCTTCTCCGCTTGCAAAAAATCGCTGTCCGGCTGCTGCCACAATGCCCGCTGCATCTCTGGGCTAAAGGCTGTCAGCATTGTTTGCACCCTTTGCCACGCCGGCGCATGGGCCCCTTGCAAGAAGGTAGCCACCGCAAGACGCGGATTGATATACCCTGCGGAGGCAGGCAAATACCGGCACAAAGGCTCCACCACTTTTTCGCGCAGCCACACGGGCACGGCATTGTACCATTCAGCCACTTTAAAGCCGATGTAGTGTTCATAGCCCGCCAATAATTCATCGGCCCCGTCGCCACCAAGGGCCACCGTGACTTTTTCACGGGTCAAAGCCGACAGCAAATAGGTAGGCGCCACCGAGGCGTCGGCCATAGGCTCATCCAGTCGGGTAATGACCGAGGGCAAAATATCCGCACACTCGTCAGCGGACAAAATACGTTCATGATGATCAGTACCGTAATACTGCGCCACCAAACGGGCATAGCGGGATTCATCATAGCTGGCTTCGGTAAAGCCGATAGAAAATGTTTTCACCTGCGGACTGAGCGAGGCCATCAGGCCAGCGACAATGGAAGAATCGATGCCCCCAGACAAAAACACCCCTAGGGGCACATCACTGACCATGCGCCGCTGCACGGCCTGCGTGAGCAAAGCGCGTAATTCGGCGGCAAGGTCGTCTTCACTGGCATTCACAGGCTGCGGGGTGGGCATATCCCAATAGCGTTCCACGCGAATCGCGCCTTGCTTATACAGCAAAAAGTGCGCGGGGGGCAATTTCTGCACCTGCGAGTACATGGACTGGGGGGTGGGCACGTATTCATAGGCCAGATACCGCATTAAAGTCTGCGGGCTCACACTGAGATTCAGGGTGGGAAGGCTGGCAAGGGCGGTAAGCTCGGAAGCAAAGGCAAAATAATTGTTCTGCACGGTATAGTAGAAAGGTTTTTTACCAAAACGATCTCGCGCGCAAAACAGCGTTCGCTCACGGGCGTCCCACAAGGCAAAGGCGAACATACCGTCAAAACGTTCCAGACAGGCCGTGCCCCACGTGAGCCAGCCGTGCAAAATCACTTCTGTATCTGAGCGGGTGCGGAATACACAACCCTGAGCTTCTAGCTCGGCGCGGATTTCGGCAAAATTATAAATTTCCCCATTAAAAACCACGGTAGCGCGGTTATCAGCGTCACTCATGGGCTGCGCGCCGCTGCACAAATCAATGATGGACAAACGCCGATGCCCCAAAGCCACGGAGTCATGAATCCACGCGCCTTGTCCGTCGGGGCCACGATGGGCCAACAGATCGGTCATGGTGTGCAACCAGTCTTGCGCGCGGGGAGTCAAAGGGCTGGAATCAAGAGTACAAAAACCGGCAATGCCGCACATAGAGTCATCCTTTACACTAGTTAGACCGTGAAAACATCAAAAGGTCCAGTCAACAGAGGGGGAAAAGGCGCGGCTGTCGGCAACAGGGCACAGCGCTCTGTCCTGCACGCTCAAATCGTGCAAAGTCAGGGCCTCTACAGGCCATGTGGCATACAACCAACGCACATAGGCCCGCATTTTGTGCATAAACGCGTCCACGGACTGGGCGCTAGGCATATGCGGCGCGCCTTGGGGCATCATTTCCGAAGAATGCCACGTGAGCGAGAGCGTACGCCCCCCCGCCCGCACATGGGCGCGGGTGCACAGTTTCAGCAGCCACAAGGGCTGGTACACGGGCAAGAGGGTGAGCCCCCCCCACTTTTGCACACTGGCGCGTAGTTTTCCCGCGCCGGGCCAGCCGGAGGCCCGCAAGCATGCTGCCCAGTGCGGAATGCCCGGCACCAGTGGCGTGGTGGTGAGCGGACATTCAAAAATTTCCCGCCCCTCCACCCGCACAAGATAGGGCTCGCGCGGTGCGGCAAAGTGATCCGGCGGTGCGGGCACGGTGCTTGTGGGGCGCGCATAGCCGCAATGCAAGGGACGCACCGAAGCGTCCGCGCCCACCCCTAAGTCCGCCAAAAGGGGCCAATGCTCCCGGCGCATATCCCAGCGGCCCATCCTAAAAGAATACAGGGGGGCCCCCTGAAAAGCTTCGCCCGCAGCAAACAGGCTTTGCAATTTTTCACGCATGCGCGCCTCTGGCACGAGAGCCGTACTGACAGCGGCGGAACCGTGCACACAAGGCCTATCGTCCTGCAGCGGCGGTGTATTCCAATGGTGCAGATGGGCGCCCACCTCAGCACCATACGCATCGCGCAAATGCGCGATAGCCCGACAGGCCTCCACATTGGTGAACACGGCGTGATCGCAAAACAGTGTCAGGGGAATACCCGACTCGCGGATAAGGGGAAGCAGACGTGTCAAGTGGGCAACATTGCTGACAGAAGGGTTACGACATTGATATTCTTGAGCGAAGAGGCCTTCTTCCTCCACATCAATACTCAGCACAAGACGCAAAGGTGTTAGGGGCGCTATTGGCATGAACGCGTATCCCCGCCCTGAGGCGCTGGGGCGACAGGTTGCGGCGCCAGCATATAAAAATTATACAGAGCACGAATATTCGTCTCGCAATCAAACATCGTTTCTACCAATTGCTTGCCGCGCGCAGCCATGGCCCGTGCGGCGTCACGGTCTTGGGCCATACGCTGAATAGCCTCCGCCAAGGCCACAGGATCCTGTTGCGGAACAATCAAGCCGGTATCGCCATCACGCACCACTTCACCAATGCCGCTCACATTCGTGGCAATCACGGGCAGTCCACTCGACAAAGCTTCCATAATCACATTGGGGATACCGTCACGGTCGCCGGTGGAGGTAATCACGCAAGGAACCACCATCATGTCGTGCGTTGCCATATACTGCATCAATTGGTCGTTGGGCACAAAACCCGGCATGGTCACGTCATCTTGCAAGTGTAATCGTTTGCACTGCGCCCGCAAGGAAGGGCCTTGGAAACCTCCGCCCCCCACAAGGGTCAGATGAAAAGGAAAGCCTTCACGCTTCAGGCGCGCTAATGCCGTAAACAGAATATGAAAACCCTTGGTCCGCACAAAACGCCCCACCGCCAGCAATTTATACGGCGCAATCATGGGAACCGTGCTTGCCTGCCGCTGGCGAAATGTCAGGCAATTGTACACCAATTGCACTTTATATTCCTCCCCAGCGGGACAAAAAGAACGCAAATAATTCACATTAGCGGCATTATTTGTGCGTATCGACAGGCAATCGCGTAATTTTTCACGCAATATACCGTCAGGAGGGTAAATATCTCCGGCCCGACCGGTAATTATAAGCGGAATACCCGACACGCGCGAAGCCACCCAAGCCGCCGTTCCCGAACCATTGCCCCACGGGGAATGGATGCGCTCAATACCATCCTTTTGGCACAGTTCCGCCAAATAAAACCCTTCCAGAAAGCATATACTGTTTTCCGCGAGGGTTTCCCAACTCCGCAAACGCCGGAACAGTCCCTCGCGCATCAAGGCCCAAGTGCCGGAAAAATTATGGCGTAACGCGCGCCCAAAAGCCGCCAGCACCGACAAGATATGCCGCATGCCAAGATGGGTTACGGGGCCATCGTACGCGCGCATTTCCTCCGAACAGCCCTTCAAGGCGGGGCCGTACAGGGTGTACACATGAATAGGCAATCCCCGCTGGCGTAATTGCACAACCTCTCGAAAAATAAAGGTTTCAGATGCCAAGGGAAACCACAGGGGGACATAGGCAATCGTAAGGGCTTTCAAGAAAGATTGGGCACTTGCGGAGGCGGAAATAGTCACAAGGATACCTCACGGGGAGAAAAAATGGCCGAAGCATTATTTGTAATTATATACATAATAATACTTCGGCTTTCAAATAGCTATAGGCGCAAAAAAATTACATATCCAAGGTTTTCATAAAAGCTTGGACTTTGGGCAATTCTTCGGCCGTAATATCAATGGCTTTGCGAATATTTTCGCGCGAATGGGCTGCAGAAAGGAAAAAACGCAAGCGGGCTGTGCCTTCCTTAACAGCGGGGAAGGTAATGGGCATAACAAACACGCCCCTTTCCAGCAGGGCATTGGCTAAAAAGCCTGCCAGCATGGAATCACCAACAATGATGGGCACATTCGCATAGCCTTGCGCTGCCCCAGTATCAAAACCCTTGCTCTGGGCATATTCCAGAAAATACTGGCTGATATCCTGAATACGCCGCACCCTTTCCGGTTCGCGCAGCATAATTTCCAAAGCTTTCTGACACGCCGAGGCCACAATGGGGGGCATACCCACGCTGAACACAAAACCCGGCGAGCCGTATTTCAGGCATTCCACAAGATCATGGGTTCCCGCGATAAAACCGCCACACCCGCACAGGGACTTGCTTAAGGTGCTCATCCACATATCTACGTCTTTGGGGTCAATAGAGTAATGTTCACGCACCCCGCGCCCTGTGGCACCCAGAACGCCCAAAGAATGGGCCTCGTCCACCAGCATCATGCAATTAAAGCGCTTTTTCAGCTCAATCAAACGGGGTAAATCGGGAATATTGCCGTCCATACTGAACAGGCCTTCGGTCACAATGACGGCCCTTTTAAACTCACCCCGATGCCGCAGCAGCAGGGCTTCCAAGGCATCGGCATCATTGTGGGGATAGGAAATACGCTTGGCCCCTGAGAGCCGCGCCCCCTGAACCAATGAATTGTGGGCCAGACCATCGTGAAAAATGACATCGCCCTTCCCAAATAAAAACCCTAAAGTGGAAACATTCGTGGCGTGACCACTGACATACACAATGCAATCTTCCACATCATATAATTCGGCAATAGACTTTTCCAGCAAACGGTGCGGCGGGCGTTCCCCCCCCACCAGCCGGCTGGCCCCTGCGGAAGTGCCGTATTTCATGGCACTGTCTGCCACAGCGGCGGCAATTTCGGGGTGTCCGTTAATATCTAGGTAATCATACGTGGCAAAATTGAGATATTCTTTGCCCTCAATATGGGTAATCGCCTTGGCGAGGCCATCGTGACACAAAAAAAGCGGATTACGCATGCCAAAACGCGCTCCCATGGCGACAAGGCGCTCAAAAGACATTTTGTTTCGCATACGGCTGATTTCAGAACTCGCTTCGCCCTGTTCTGCCTGTGATGCGCCACAAGCCGCAGCAGAGAGCCCTTCAGACTGGCGTGCTGCCAATGTTTCTTCTTCCTTATTCATGCCACTTCCCCAATGATATATCGTTAAAAAGCTTTACATTTTAAGTCTTTCGCTATTATTACGAAAAAGCAAACATAAAGAGCATCCGCATGGTGAATATAATTTTTACCATACGAATTGCGGACATGGCAAGCACTTAGCACACACAGAGCAATCCGCGTATTGCCCCGCCCGTGCCCGCTGGACATGCAAAAGTAATTGCATTACATAGCCATAAGCTCTTGGCAACTTTTTTTAAAAAAACAGCCGCTGTTACTTATCGCCAAGAGTATCGGCTGCGTATCACGGTATAAAACAGTTTAGCTTACCCAGTCAAAGGCAACCATGCATATTCCAAGCTCTTTGTCCCCACACCGCCTTGCCATCACAGGAATGGCCCTGCTCAACGCTTTGGGCACTTCCGTGACCGAAGTCTGGAACAACAGCCTCTCTATGCGTAGCGGTATCTGCCCTTTACGCACACGTTTCGACGATCCGCCACATTTTGTAGATTCAGCGCATTTTATCCCTGGAATAAACAGCTATTGCGGCGTTATCGGGCATGCCAATTTGGAGTGCACCCGCCAAGACTTGGGGCTGCCGCCACAGGATTTCCGGGCCATGTCCACGTCGACACGGATGAGCCTGTTTATGGCAAAACAGGCGATTGAAGCGGCGGGATTGGTCGAAGCAGGCTACGACCCACAGCGCGTGGCCGTGATTGTTTCGCAAAATTCCGGCGAATCCGCCAGTACCTTATGGGATGTAAACCTGAGCGTGCGCGGTCGCTGGCTTGCCGGACTGGCGGCCCAGGTGGGGCAGTGGTCGGCAGAGCAGCAGGAAGATTTTTATCAGCGCCTGACCCAAGGGCGCGTCCAGCCCGACGAAAGCACCATGCTGTACCGTCTCAATTGCACGGCAGCAGGCGCTATTTGCCAGCGCTACGGCTTTGAAGGCCCGGCCTTTTCAGTGGGCGCAGCCTGTTCATCCAGTATGGCGGCCCTGTACTCCGCCCACAATCTCATCCAAGCGGGCATTATCGATGCCGCCGTGGTGGGCGGGGGCGAAGAAGGCTATGCCCCCCTCTATTTTACTGAATTTTCCGCCTTGGGCGCTCTGGCCCGCCCCAGTGAATATATCACCACTCCCGAGGCCCACAGCCGCCCCTTTGACTTGCACCGCAACGGCTTTGTGCTCGGCGAAGGCGCCGCCATGATCGTGGTGGAACGCGAAGACCTGGCCCGCAAACGCTCCGCCCCTGTGCACGGCATGGTTACCGCCGTCAGCAATATCACCAATACTTTAGGGCTTGTCGAGCCTTCGGCCTATGCCCAAGCGCAGGCCATTCGCCACTCATTCTCCACCCTCGACTACGGCCCAGAAGCCGTGGATCTGGTAGAATGCCACGCCACCTCTACGCCCTTGGGCGATCTTGCCGAAGCCCAATCACTGCGCGAATGCTTTGGGCATAAGCAGCGCCCCACGGTTCTCTCCGGCTATAAGGCCCAAATAGGCCACACGACAGGAGCTTCGGGCCTCACTTCCCTCATCCACGGCCTGTGCGCCATGCGGGAAGGCCTGTTCCCCGGCACCCTCAATTATGACAGCCCTGATCCGGCGCTCCAGCTTGACGAGGCCCGCTTGCGGATTCTCTCCACACCAGAAACGTGGGAAACACCAGCCACGGGTATACGCCGGTTACAGATAAACACCTTTGGCTTCGGCGGATCGTGTTTTGTTGCCCAAGTGGAAGAGCCCAATGACAGGCAGCCTGAACGTATGCACCCTATACCCGCGACCCTTAACCCGCACACGTCACGGCCGCAGAGCCTTTTTCAAGGTCAAGAAAGCCTTGTAGACGGGGCCCGCATGATAAGCCTGCCCCATCAGGGCAGAATTTGGCGGCTTGGGGCCACCACCCCCCTGTGGATGAACGAATTGGCAGGCTTGTCCGCCGCCCCCGAAAATGCAGAATTGACGGCACTGAGCCGACGGGGGCTCTGGTTGTCCCCGCCCGTACCCGCACCCGCCGTTGCCGTAATGTGCTGCGGGCAAGGCAGCGTATGGCCGGGCATGGGCCGCGCCTTGTATGATACCTTCCCTGCCGCCCGCGAGGCCATGGACCGCATCGCCAAAGTAGCGGACTGGGACATTTTGGGCCTTATGGACGAAACCAGTGTGGATAAAATTATCCTAACGCGCTGGCAACAGCCCTATCTTTTTTTGCTCGAATACGCGCAGGCCCACTACCTGACCACGCTGGGGCTAAAACCCGTTGTTATGTCCGGGCATAGCCTAGGTGAACTGATAGCCCTGTGCCTTGCAGGCGTCTACACCCCTGAAACTGCATGGACTATTCTGGACACCCGCTCCCTTTTCATGGCCCAAGTGGAAGCGGAAGCCAGCAACGAAACGGGCATGATGTCCGTACACTGTTCTCCCGAGGTTCTCGAAGCCACCCTCAAAGAATGGCCGGAATTACACGTTTCCAACTATAATACGCCCATGCAGGTCATTCTCAGCGGGACACGTAGCCTATTGCAAGAAGTACGCAAAGTGTTACGTAAACGGCGCGTACCCGCCATGCTCCTGAACGTCAGTTTGGCTTTTCATCATCCGCACATGCGCGCTTTGCGGGAAGCCTCCCTGACCCGCTTGCACCGGCTGGATTTCCACGCCCCCGCATTACCGATGATGAGCAATATCACCACGGGCCTGTATCCTCAGACAAAAGACGAAATTATTAACTACATCGCCGATCTGGACGAAAATTCTGTGCGCTGGGTGGAATGCGTCCGCGCCATGTGGAACACCTACAATATCCGCCATTTTGTAGAAATGGGCCCCGGTGACACCCTGTGCGGTTTGGTTTCAGACATCGAAAACCAAGCCGTGTGCGTTGCCACCGACCGCAAAGGAAAAGAAGTAGAGGCCATGCGAAGTGCCGTGGCTCGTCTGTATGCCCTCGGGCATTTGCCCATGCGCGCCGGACACGGGGGCCCCCGTCCGGCACTCGCAGAAAAAAAACCAGCTGCTGCGCCCACCTCGCATGAAGTTTATGAAGAACATATCGAAAAAGTCATGCCCATCATCGCGCAGGCCACAGGCTACACCCGTGAAGAATTGCAGGCGGATATGGACTTGCGGCATGACCTTGCCATCCGTTCCAGCCGTTTTCCTCTCATCATCCATGAGACCGAACGGCAATTTCAGATCAAGCTCCGCTTTGAAGACATGCTTGGCGTTGCCACCATCCGTGATCTTGCCGACGTGCTCCGTAAGCTGCAACAGCAAGAAAACACCCCCGCTACCGCCAAAGCCCGCCCTGCTGAACACGCGGTGGAACCTCCCTTGCCCCCGGTGTTACGCTATTCCCCCGATCTGCAAGATATCCCCCTTGCAGAACCCAAAGCTGTCCGCGTAGCAGCGCTGGTGCTGGTCACGAGCCAAGCGTGTGCGCCCTTGCAGCACCGTCTTGCC
>JAVVPD010000057.1:0-14359 GCA_036655975.1 Desulfovibrionaceae bacterium
CGTAGGCGAAATTTATTTTCGCCGTAAAGCGCCGGTGGGAGCGTCTGGAATCAAATATGCTTTAGGAGAATAGAGTATGTATGTTATTACGGGCGGTGCGGGGTTTTTAGGCTCTGCGCTGGTGTGGCACTTGAACCAGCGCGGCGTGGACAATATTATTGTGGTGGACAATCTTGCCCACAGTGAAAAATGGAAAAATTTGGTGAACAGGCGCTATGTGGATTATATTCATAAGGACGCCTTTATCGCCATGGTACGCCGGAACGCGCTGCCCTTTCATCTCAAGGGAGTGGTGCATCTGGGAGCTTGCTCTTCCACCACGGAGACTAATGCGGACTATTTAATGGAAAATAATTTCCACTACACGCGAGATTTGTGCACCTATGCCTTGCATAAGGGGGCGCGTTTTATCAACGCCAGTTCTGCCGCCACCTATGGGGACGGCGCGCAGGGTTTTCAGGCGGAAGGTGAGGCTGTGTATGCCTTAAAACCTTTGAATATGTATGGATATTCTAAGCATTTGGTTGACTTGTGGTTGTTGCGGCACGGTCTGGACACCAGCGTAGCCAGCCTGAAATTTTTTAATGTGTACGGGCCTAATGAATACCACAAGGGCGACATGTGCAGTGTGATCAGCAAGGCCTACACCCAGATACAGGAGACAGGCTGCTTGCGCTTGTTCAAATCCACCGCGCCCGAGTATGCGGACGGCGGGCAATTGCGTGATTTTGTGTATGTTAAAGACTGCGCTGCGTTGATGGACTGGTTGCTGCAGCAGGAAAGCGTATGCGGAATCCGTAATGTGGGAACTGGGCAGGCCCGCTCGTGGAACGACCTTGCCGCCGCTGTGTTCGGTGCCATGCACAGGGAGGTGTGCATAGAATATGTGGATATGCCCGTGCATTTGCACGGCAAATACCAGAATTTTACGCAGGCGGACATGACGTGGCTTAAGGGGAGCGCGTGTCCTGTGCCGTGGCATGGACTGGAAGCAGGCGTGCGCGATTATGTGCAAAACTATCTGGCAGGCGCGGACGCATATTTGTAGGTACGCTGAATAAGGCGCGTTATTAATAATCGTGCTTCCAGTTAAGCCCCATGCCGGTGGAGTGGCTGGAGCTGCGCCCTTCCACGGACAGGCTGGGGGTCAGTTCTATTTCCACGCGCGCGGTGGTGCCGGTAGTGGCATCGGTGCCTTGATCCAGGCCCACGTAGACATTGTCCAAAATATATTTGCCCGCTTCTATGGTGGGGCCCAGTTCTTCGGTTGCGGTGGTGCTGGTTCCGCGTAGTGAAGCATCGCGGGGCGCGTGGGTCTGGCGGGTGGCTTCAGCACTGCCAATGCGGAGCACTTCCAGCCCCAACAGGTCGCGGGTGGACGACATAATATCCAGCGCGGAGGGGCCAACATCCACCAGTTGGCGTGCGGTGTTGGCGGCCTGCAAAGCCTGAAAGCGGCTCAGACTGTGCATACTCTTGCCGAACAGAATTTGGGCGATGATTTCATCTTGGGGGAGCGCGGGTTGGCTGCTCAAGCGCATTTTGGGTTGTTTGGCAGAACCGGTGAACACGATCAGGGCGGTGATATCCGCACTTTTGTAGCCTAGGGTCACGTCTAGGGCGGGGTTGGGCGGATAGACTCCGGTGAAGGTGATATTGCCGCTGTTCATGGTGAATTGATGCCCGAGCAATTCCAATTGTCCGCGAATAGGGGTGACTGTGCCCCCAATATGCGGTGTGTCAAGCCTGCCGTTGACGGTGAGGGCTGCCTTCCATTCGCTTTCAAGACCCTTGCCCCGAATATACAGCCGACCGGGCGCGTTGATGCTGAGAGCGCAGTGGGGAGCACGAGCCTCGGCTTCGTCTTCGGCGGTGACGGATGCGGCTTGGGGCTGTGGGTGCCTGTCTTCAATGGTCAGGTTTTTTGTCGTTGCGCTGCCGAAGCCGTTCAGTAATTGGATGAGCCCTTGATCTACGCAGAGTGCGCCGGCAATACGTGGTGCAAGCACCGGCCCGCTGATATCCAAGGTGCCGGAAAGTTGCACCGCCACATCGTCGCGGCGTAGGGGGCGTAATTTATTAATAATGCCCCGCATGGCCAGCTGTTTGTGCGCGGACGGGCCGCTGAGTGTACCGTCCAGCGCGAGTGTGCCGCCCCTGCCGTCGGTGGCGTGGAGGCGCACCAATGCAGGCCCCTGTGGCGTGTACCGAGCTTCAAGGTTTATGGCGTCCAGCAGAATTCCGTCTATGGAATCCACAAATTTACCCCGGGCAACAAAGACATGCCCTGCCAGCGTGGGGGCGCGCATATTGCCTGCCACCCGCACTTGAAGTTCGCCTGTGCCGCTGAGGGTACGGCCCGGCAAAGGAACCAGCCGCCAGAGCGGGCTGATTTCCCCTCGCCAAAATACGTGCGCGCTGAGGGGAGCGTCCATGGCAAGGGTGGGGGTGGGGGTAAAACGCAGAGGAATATGGGCCGTGGCGTCAAAATCTTTGAGGCTTTCAAGGCCTTCCCACCGCGCTTTTAGCTGTAGGCTGTGAGCTGTGCTGCCTTTGCGCGGTTCCGCACGCGCGAGTATGCCGTCTATCTGTAAGCTGGCTTTGGGGCTGCCCACCTTGGTGGAAAGCGGTATGTCGTCCACCCGCAGGGTGAGCGTTCCCGTGGGGGAAGCGGGGTTTCCGTGCAGTTCGGCCCGTGCCGACAGGGTTCCGTGCGGGATAGGGGCGGTGGTAAATGCCTTGACGATACTCAGGGGGATTCCCTGTACCGCAGCGTTTAGCGCGAGTTTTTCGGGCAATAATTGGCCTTGCACGTGCAGATTCCCCGCCGGACGTATGCTCAGAGCGGTTTCCGCCATGCGGATACCCGTGGCGAAATGCACTTCGGTGGGATGTTCCAATTGCACACCGATTTTTTTGCTGCTCTCGCCTATTTCCATACTGTCGATGTGTAACAGGCGGTTGCGGAAATTGTAGCTGCAACGCAGCCGCGCCGAAAGTTTACCCTTGAGGGTAAAGTTGAGGCTTGCCAAGGTGGGATCGACCCGTATCTGTCCCTCACCAGACAACCATTGCACCGCATCATAGCTGCCCGCCCCAACTTTCAGTTGCCCGTGCAGGCTATATTCCTTGGTGGGGGTGGGGGGGGTGAAACGTATCTGCAAGGTTGCGGGGCAACCACCCTTTAAGGGGATATTTGCCAAACGCGCCATGGCGGTGCTGTTGGTCATGGTAAGGTCAAGAGCCGCATCGTTAATACGCTTTCCGCTGCTATGGAATTTTCCTGTCAATTTAAGCCCTTCGACAGTAGCCTGTATGTCGGTAAGATGCATGCCCATAGTTTGGAAAATGTCGTCCACCGCCCACGTGGTGGACACTTTGGCGGGGCCAAGCCCCATGCACGACTGGACCATGGCTCCCACTGAGCCTGTGACGGTGGTGGGTCGTGTCCATGCGGCGGGTGCTGCGCCGTTTCTGGTCGGGGGCAGCGTTGGGGGGGCGGGCACGTGGGCGAGCATTTTTAGGCGGACATTTTGCAAAAGTCCTTGGGGCAGGCGCAGGGCTGGACTGTGTATTTCCCCTTGCATGTAGGGTTTTTGTGCTTGCGGATTGTCCCTAAGGGCGGCAGCGTCAACGCGTACCGAAGCCTGTAAGGGGCCGCTGGCAAGGGGGCCGGGAAGCCCAAATTGGCGCAAGAGGGCCACGTCAGCGATATCCACGTCCAATTGTCCTGCGGGGCCGGAGGTAAAATGGAAGGTACCAGCCGTACTCAGCTTCAGGCCAAGCGCGTGGGGCGTAGAGCTTTGTACCGTAGATATGTCAGCGGGGTAAAGTACGTGCACGGTGTTCCAAGCGATTTCTTCGCCATTAAGCGCGAGCGTGCCGCTGAAATCGACGGGGGCCAAGGTGGGCATGGTGAGGCGCCATTGCCAGAGTATATGCAGCGGAAAATCTGGTGTGAGCGTCAATGAGGGAAGACGAAGCGTAATGTCCCCTTGAAGGAGTAGTTTGGGCAATTCTGGTGTTGTTTCTCCTGCGGTGTTTGGTGTTGCGCTGCTCATAGGCAAAGCAGCGTGCAGATGCGGCCAGACAAGGGCCGCATCGTCCACGCGGGTGTGCAGGCGTAATGTTGCGTCAGCCCATGTGGCGTTCAGGCTAAGGCGGGTCAGGGCCGGCGTTGTAGCGGTGATTTCTGTTTTCTTCGGCTCGTCGACGTTTTTGTCAACAATTTCCCCAGCCATGTCTTTGATCGGGTGAATTTCCGCATTGGCGGTCAAGGTGGACTGCGCCGCGCTGAGGCTTGTTTGCGCTTTTAGGCGGACTGTATACCACGGGGCGATATATTTTTCGTCTGTCGGCAAAGCCAAGGCGGGCGCGCCGATATGGAAGTTTTCGAGCAGCAGATTATCCGCACTGACGCTCAACCAAGCGGGCATAAGGTGCAGAGGGTCGGGGCTGTGCCTGACGGCTTTGGATTCTGGCGGGCTGGGGGGGAGCACGGGTAGGCGGCTCCACTTGCCCTGCTGTAACAGGGCGGAACTTGCCTGCAGGTGCCAGTGCAGGGAAGGGCTGGGCACAAGAGAGCTTGGCACCAGCGTTATGTTTGCTGTTGCAAGTTCCAGCCACGGGCCTTGGGTATCGCTCAAGCGGATATTGTGCACTCTTAGCGTCAGGGGCCAGTCCATTTCAATGCTGCTCACCTCAAATTGCATGCCCGTGTCCAGCGCGTTCAGCAGAGTGCTGGTGAGCTTGGCGACAGTGCGTCCGCCGTTTGCACTGTGCAAAAAAAGCAGTAGTGTTGCCAGCAATACGAGTTTGAGCAGGATAAGTCCCACCACGACCCAGCCAGTTATGCGGAGTGCGGGGTGAAGTCGGGTTTTGGGCGCTACGGGTGGCGTACTTGCCGTGTTTGTTGGGTCTGTCATTTAAAAACTCTGTCCAATGCTGATATACATAAATACAGGCGCATCATCCTTACGGGGATTCAGCGGTGTCGCTACATCAAGGCGGATGGGGCCGATAC
Organism: Desulfovibrionaceae bacterium; assembly: GCA_036655975.1. Taxonomy (GTDB): domain Bacteria; phylum Desulfobacterota; class Desulfovibrionia; order Desulfovibrionales; family Desulfovibrionaceae; genus CASQEL01. The sequence goes on from JAVVPD010000057.1 coordinate 5,024, forward strand.
TGGTATAATAGCGCAAGCCAAGGCCCGCCCCCCAGCGCAACGCCTCTTTATCTGGGCGCGGCATGCGGTCTTCAAAGGCATTGCCCCCGTCGAGAAAGGGAACAATCCCCAGACTTTCAGTAATTTTAATACGTGTTTCCACGCTCATTTCCAAAAAAGAAGCCCCGCCCAAAGGGTCGTCATGAACATCACGCGGGCCAAGGGATTGATACGCATAGCCGCGCACGGAACCCCCGCCTCCGCTGTAAAAGCGAATGGAGGCGGGTACGGTGAGCGCATCGTCACGCATAATGCTCCCCGCACTGGCCCGTGCCGCCAGCACAATGCTGTTGTCCCCTTTCAAGGGTAAATAGGCGCTGCTGTCCACACGAGTCACGAGGGCGGTAAAATTTTTGCCATATTGCCCGTCATAGGGGGTGAGGCTAAGTTTGGCCCGCATGCCCTTGCTACTGTCTAGAAGGCTGTTGGTATTGTCAAAGCGTATCCCTACAGGCAGGCCAAACATTGTGTAGCCCTGCCGTTTGTGCACGGGGTCGCGTAATTTGCCGCCTTCGGCCGAAGCCTTGATGAAAGCCCACCAGTGACGGTTTAAGCGGCGTTCAATACCCACGCCCGCCCATGCGGCTTGTTGGTCATAGGCATCGGTGTTCTCGGAGCGTAGCCACGTTTCGGCGGTGAAGGCTTGACCACGCTGCAAAAAAGCGGGCTTGGTAAAATTTATACGCGCGTTCTGGCGGTCTTCCCATAGGCCCAATTCTGTGCGTAAGCGTTCGCCTTCGCCCAAAAGGTTGCGGTGTTCCCAAAAAGCTTGACCGCCAATCCCGCGATCGGATTCGTAATTAAGACCTCCCCCCACGGTGCGCTGGGGAGAATCTGCCACACTGAGCAGTACATCATACAGGGGAGCGGTGTTAAGCTCGTTTGGCGTGGGTTTTGTTGTGGCAGAATCGTCCTTGGGCGGTACGGCTTCTAGGCGGATAGAGCGGAACAGGCCTTGCTCTGTCAATTCGTTGCGGAGCATTTCCACCCGATCTTCGTTCCATACCCTACCTGTTTTCCATGGGCGTAAACGGTTGATAAAATCGGGATTTACGGAATCGCTGCCGTCCACAATTACTTTGCCCATGCGGGCAAGCGGCCCTTGCGCCACACGAATTTCCGCATCAAGACGGTGATTTTCTTGATCCAAATAATAGTGGCTTGCTTCCACCCGTGCCAGAGGGTAGCCATGGGCTTTCAGCCATTGGGTGAGGCTGTCTACGCTTTCCAGCACCGTGTCTGCCGTGGCGGGGGATTGGGCGGGCAGGCCGAGTTCATACAGATTTTTTGGGGCCTTGGGGGGGGCGTGCCCGGCATAGTGAATGTTGGTTTCGCCCATGCTGTACAGGGGGCCGGGCTCAAGTTCCATGGTGACAAGCACGGGTTTTTTGTCCGTATCCACCTCTGTGTGTACGCGCGCACTGTAATAACCTAGTGATTGCATAATGTTGCGAGCTTCATGTTCGTCTTTACTGATGCGGAAGTCCAGCCCCATCAGATCCACGGGGGGCGTGGCGGCAAGGCGCAGCAGCAAACTTTGTTTTTGCAAAGGCGCAAGGGCGGCGCTAAGCTTGGGGGCATGGAAGCGTGCTGTATAGGGCAGGCTTTCTTCCTTCTCCGCGTTTGCGACGGGATTATGGGGAGTTTCCCGTAGGGCAGGGGGAATATCGGGTGCTTCCAGCGGCGTTTGGGGGAGGGGACAGGCCGATTCCACCGTGTGACTAAGGCCTGTGGTGGGGCCGCCAGCGCCGGAAGGGCCTTCTGACGGCTTTTCCCATAATTGGGACAAGCGCCATGAACCGCAAGCCCCCAGAAATACAGAACATGTTATAATGATGATTAACAATAGTAAAGTATTACGGTGTAAGCCGTGCGAGGGGGGGGAATATAGACTGTGTAAACGCTTTCGCATGAAGGTGCCCGTAATTTGTAGAATTTATCTAGAACATAAACGATGAAATAGCAATATGGAGATGCGGAGTATACAGCTGGCGTAGTAAATTCTCTTGCTCCGTGGCGGGGTTCAGGGTAAAAATGCCGAAGAAAATGAATTTATCCCGTGAAGGCTCATTGTATGCAACAAACTTTGATTATTGCGGAAGCAGGTGTTAACCATAATGGTGTGGAGGAAATGGCCCACGCGCTCATTGACGCGGCGGTGGACGCTGGTGCAGATATCGTTAAATTTCAAACATTCAGGGCTGCTTCTTTGAGCAGTCATGCGGCCCTCAAGACTGTGTACCCGTGTGAAACGGCTCTGCAAAACGAAACACAGGTGGAAATGCTGCGTAAGTTGGAACTTTCTGAAGACAGCTTTCGCGCCTTGGCGGCCCATTGCGCCCGCCGTAATATCGGTTTTTTGTCCACGCCCTTTGATCTTGAATCTGTCGATATGTTGGCGAATATGGGTTTAGCGACCTTTAAGATTCCTTCGGGCGAAATTGTGAATTTGCCCTATTTGCGTAAGGTGGGTGCGTATGGGCGCAGTATTATTTTATCCACGGGGATGAGTACGCTGGGCGAAGTGGAGTCCGCCGTGGATGTTTTGGAACAGGCGGGCACGCCGCGTTCGCGTATTACGCTGCTGCACTGCACCACCGAATATCCCGCCCCGTATGCTGAAGTAAATTTGCGCGTTATGCAAACCCTTTCCGCAGTATTCCCCGGCATGGCGATAGGCTATTCCGACCATACTTTGGGCATTGATATTCCCATTGCCGCCGTAGCGCTTGGGGCCAAAGTGATTGAAAAACACTTTACCCTTGACCAGACCTTGGTGGGCCCTGATCATGCGATGAGCCTTGAACCCGCCGCCTTGCGGCAAATGGTGCAGGGGATCCGCCGAGTGGAAGTGGCCCTTGGCAACGGGGCAAAAACCGTGACGCCTTCGGAATTGCGTAATAGAACCATTATCCGTAAAAGCATTGTGGCCGCCTGCCCCATTAAGGCTGGTGAAACTTTGACAGCGCAAAATCTCACCACAAAAAGGCCGGGCACGGGGATTTCTCCCATGCTGTGGGACAGTTTAATGGGGACTCCCGCTCCCAGAGATTTAGCTCCTGACGAACTCTTATAAGGATAAGCCATGAAAGTTCTTGTTACCGGAGGGGCTGGGTATATTGGCAGCCATACCTGTAAAGCTCTTGCCCTGCAAGGGCATGAAGTTGTTGTTTATGATAATCTGTCCACCGGGCACCGCGCTCTGGTGCGTTGGGGGGATTTTGAATACGGCGATATTCGCGATGCAGCCCGTCTGAGTGCTGTTTTGCGTCGCCATAAGCCGGATGGCTGTATTCACTTTGCCAGTTCCATTGCCGTGGGCGAATCTGTCATTGATCCCGGAAAATATTACGATAATAATGTCATCGGTTCCCTGCGTATTATGGAATGCTTGCGCGATTCTGCGTGCATGCGCTTGGTGGTTTCCGGTACCGCCGCCGTGTACGGCCTGCCCGAAGTGCTGCCCATTGCCGAAACAAGCCCTCTGGCCCCCATTAATCCCTACGGGCGTACCAAATTGATTATGGAATGGATGCTCAACGACTTTGCCCTTGCCCACAATCTGCAGTGGACAAGTTTGCGTTATTTTAACGCCGCTGGCGGTGACGCTGCAGGAGAGACGGGGGAATGGCATGACCCTGAAACGCATCTTATCCCCAATGTCTTACGCGCCATTGACGGGGATATCCCCGCCTTGCGTCTGTTTGGCGATGATTACGATACCCCCGACGGAACGTGCATCCGTGACTATATCCATGTGAGTGATCTTGCCGTCGCGCATGTGCTCGCCCTTGAATATTTGTTGGCGGGTAAGCCCTCCATGGCCATGAATCTGGGAACCGGAACAGGTATTTCTGTGCGCGAAATTCTTGACGCTGCCGCGCGCGTTACCGGACGCCCCGTGCCGCATAGCATAGAAGGACGCCGCGCCGGAGACCCCGCCCGCCTCGTGGCGGATTCTCACCTCGCCCAAAAAACGCTGGGCTGGACGATGAGCCACAGTGACATCAGCACCATTCTCGCCACGGCGTGGGCGTGGCATTGTCAGAAAAAGGGGAAATAGAGGTAGAAAAGATACGGGGCAGTATCTGCGTGGACTCTTGATGTCAGAACGCCCATGCTGCGCTGTTATTCCCACGGTTCTGGGTGCGGCAAACCGCGCTGCAGCAGGGCCGCAGTGAGTTCTTCGGGGGTGACGGTGGCCGCGCCAAGCTTGGCAACGCTGACCCCCGCCGCCGCATTGGCGAGCATGGCGGCAAGCAATAGATCGTGGTTGACGCTTAAGGAAAGGGCCAAGGTTGCCATAACCGTATCGCCCGCGCCGGTAACATCAAACACGCTGCGAGCCACGGTGGGCATGCGCCAAGTGATAGTGGGGTGCATAAACACCGCCATACCTTGCGCGCCGAGGGTGGCAACCAGGTGGGTGCAGCCCGTATATTCCATAAGCGTGCGTCCTGCTAAACGAATTTGCTCCGTGGTGGCGGTGGGCATACGGGCACTTTGGCCCATTTCTTTGGTGTTGGGGGTGAGCAGCCACGCCCCTTGGTACAGAGGCGTATTTTCAGGTTTTGGGTCAATGAGCAGGCGGATATGTGGGGCCTGCTCGCGGAGCATATGGCGTAATTTTTTCATAAAACGTGGGCACACGAGGCCTTTGGCATAGTCAGAAAGTACCAGCACCGCATAGTTGGCGATATGCGTGTGGACAAGCTGCAACAGCGCGTCCTGATCCGCTACGGACAGGGGGGTGCTGTCTTCGTGGTCGAGCCGGATCATCTGTTGTTGCTGGGCCATAACGCGGCTTTTGACACAGGTGCGCCGCTGGCTGCTGTGGAGGATATGCCCGTCAATGCCGGAAGCGTCAACAAGGCTGGCGAGTGCTTTGCCGTTGGTTCCGCTGCCGGTAATTCCCAGCAGACTGGCTTTACCGCCCAGCGCGCATATGTTACGGGCTACGTTACCCGCTCCGCCGAGAACATGACGGCGCTCATAAATTTGCACAACGGGCACAGGGGCTTCGGGGGAGATGCGTTCCACGGTGCCCATAAGGTATTCGTCCAGCATGATATCACCGAGAATGAGCACCTTGCCGCGACGAAGTTCGTGCACCGTTTGCGGGGTATCCGCAGGGGGGCAGGGGGCGGAAAGCGTGTCAGCGTGTGTTGTCATAGGGCTATCCTGTGTTTTTTTATCAAAGTAACGAAGATTGCGCGCGCTGGCAATGCGGCGGGCGCTGGAGTGCATACTGCATGAAATTGTTGGCGGATATTGTCGTTCCCACACCTTCGGGGGCTTTGTTGCCGTGCGCGGTAGTGCTTTCTCCACGGGCAAGGCATGTGCGGGTACGACTGGCAGCAGACGGAGCGTTGGCTTTGCTGGTGCCGCCGAGCCGCAAGCTCTCCCCCGCCGAGGCGGTGGGCATAGTGCAGGATGCATTGCCGTGGATAGAAAAAGCCCTGCACCGTTTAGCGCTGCGTCAGGCACAGGAGCCGCAGGCGCACGTCTTGCGTGTGCCGGAGCGTTTGGATTTACCTTCTTTAGGTGAATGCTGGCAGGTGCACTGCCTTGACGGCCCGGCGAATAGTACCCGAGACAGAGTAAGCCTGCGTGTGGGCGAAGCAGACAAGCACCTTATGCTGCGCGGGAGTGTGCACAATATCCCTTTGTGCTGCCGTGTATTGCAACAATGGCTTATGGGCTATGCTACGGCTTATCTGTCGCAGCGTGTTTACGCGCTAGCCGCGCGCGATGGTTTTACGGTGAATCAGGTGCGGGTGCGCGGACAAAAGACCCGCTGGGGAAGTTGCTCAGAGCTGGGGAATATTAATGTGAACTACCGGCTTATAGTGCTGGAACAGCCGTTGATAGACTATTTGATTCTTCACGAATTGTGCCATTTACGGCACATGAATCACTCGGCGGCCTATAAAGCCTGCCTGCAAAGCTATGAACCGCAGTGGAAGAAGTTTGAACAGGCTCTGACCCGTGCTTGGCGCGAACTTCCCCCGTGGATAGTGCAGCACTGTTGAGAGTTGGTCTATGCTGGTGCTATCGTTACTATCCCCACTATTTGCTGAAGAATTTAGCGATGGATAGTGGAGGCAGGGGGGGGCAGCGCCTCCCCCCGCTCTTTTGGGCATTATGCACGTATTATCGCGCGTATTTTCCGACAATCTTTGCTTCACCAAGCTTGGTGCCACTGATCATGAAACCCACGAGGGCGGGCATGGCCTTGGCATCAAGATTGAGCTTTTCGGTGTTTAAAGCATACACGGTGAACACGTAGCGGTGGGCTTTGGCTCCGGGGGGCGGGCATGCGCCGCCGTAGCCGACAGCGCCGAAGTCTGTCACCGATTGCACGGCACCGGCGGGAAGCTTTGCCCCGTCGGGGGTACCGGCGCCCATCGGAATGCTGTTGACCGTGGCGGGAATATTAAAAATCACCCAATGCCACCAACCGCTGCCTGTGGGGGCATCGGGATCATAGGCGGTAATGGCAAAGCTTTTGGTACCCTGAGGGGCGTTTTTCCAGTTTAATTCTGGGGAAACATTGGCTCCGGTACAGCCGAATCCGTTATAGACCTGCTGCACATTCATGGGAGTTTTAGCGGTAATTTGGGGACTGCTCAACGTGAATTTTGTGCTTTTTGCTTGTACTGTGGCTGCAAAAGCTAAACACAGGCTGAGTGTGAGGCACAGAATATAGGATTTTTTCATGCTGCATCCTTTTTACGGTTTGAGTTTACGGACACTGAGTTGACGTCCTACAACAATAACGACATCCCCTTTGTGCAGAATGGTGTGTGCAGGGGGCACAAAAAGATATTCTTGAGTATCTTGTGACCGTACACCAATAACCATGACTTCATAGTCACTCATAAGCTTTAGTTCTACTAAACTTTTGCCGTCCCAATTGTCAACCGTAAGTTCTTGTACTAAGATTCCGCCGTATTTGGGGATCAGATCCAGCATACCGGGATTGCTCAAATGGTGGGCTGCCATGGTGGCGGCGTCGTGTTCGGGCACAATGGCGTGGTCTACTCCGAGGCGGCGCAAAATTTTGCGGTGTTCCAGATTTGTGGCTTTGACCCATATTTTGGGTACACCCAATTCTTGCAAATTCAGGGTAATGGTTAGGGATTGCTCCATGGCTTGCCCTACGCTGACGACCACGCAGTCAAAATGTTGAAATTGGAGCGAGCGCAATACACTCAAATTGCCCGCGTCAGCCTTATACACGGTATCAAGGGAATCCTGCGCCTGCTGAACTTTCAGCTCGGAACTGTCAATGCCAACAACGGTGTGCCCCAATTGGACGAGGGTTTTTGCCATTTGCATGCCGAATTTGCCCAGTCCGATAATGCCGATTTCAAGAAGTGTGTTCATATCATTCATTCCTGTGGCGTTTAGCCGATGGGGGTGTACATGGAAGGATATTCGTAATTACGGGTGGAGCGGAAGCTCTGCAAAGCCATCAGCAGGGTGATGAGGCCCACGCGCCCGATGAACATATTCAGGGTGATAATAATTTTGCCCGCAGCGCTCAGTTCGGGCGTCAAATTCATGCTCAGGCCCACAGTGCCAAGGGCGGACACCACTTCAAACAGGATAGCGAGCAAGGGTACATTTCCTTTTCCGGCACTGGCGCTCAGGCCGTTTTCGGTCAGACTGAGCAATATGACCGAAACACAGACAGTGACAGCAGAAAAAAAGAACAATGTCAGGGCACGGGTCAGGGCGGCGGTGTAAACAGCGCGCTGACCGATGACAATTTGCTTGTCCCCCCGCAATTGGGCGGAAATAAAGCCCACAAGTACACGGAAAGTTGTAGTTTTGATGCCACCCGCGCACGAACCCGGTGAGCCGCCGATAAACATGAGCACCACGAGCACGAGCAGACTAGCGTCGGTAAGGGTGGTCATGTCCACTGAGCAAAATCCGGCGGTGCGTGCGCTGACAGACTGGAAAAGCGCAACTAAAACAAGGCTAAAGCCTGTGGCGGGTGCATCATCGCGCAGCACTTCAATAAGCCAGATAAGACCCCCGCCCCCCAAGATGAGGCCGCCAGAGGTGAGGAGCACCAGTATACTGTAGCGTCCAAGGCGGGCTTTGCCGCCGCGAAGGCGCGAGCGGACTACGCTGATACATTCGCGCAGTACAGAAAAGCCGATGCCTCCGGCAATGATGTTGACCATGATGACCATGTTGACAGTAATGTTATCTTGGAAGGAGATAAGGTTAGACGGCAGCAACCCGAAGCCCGCATTACAGAAGGCAGAAATGGAATGAAAAATGGCGCTGAAGGGGTGGAAAACCACAGGATCTGCAAGGTAAAGTATGACTGCAGACAATCCTTCAATAAAAATAACAAGAAATATTACATGGCGTAAAAATGAGGCTAGATCAAAATCGCTATTGTTCAGTAAAGCCTGACTCACGGCGGTTCTGTCGGTAAAAGGTACCTTGTGCCTCCAGAGTAAAAAAATGAGGCTGGTGTAGGTGGTGATACCCAGCCCACCCAATTGAATAAGAATCAGCATGGTCAGCAGGCCGTACCCGTTGAAGACGCTGCCCACATCCAAGGTAGCCAACCCTGTGACGCATACGGCAGAGGTGGATAAAAAAAGCGCGTCCACCACGGGTACATGTTGCCCCGCTTTCCAGCATAAAGGTGAGGCCAGTAAGGCAGCCCCTAATAAAATGACCAGCGCGAACAAAATAACCGGCCACGTGAGGGGGCTGAAGGCTTTACGGTGCAACATAAGGGGGCTCGGGCATCAAGGCGGGTAAATGTTTTATAACATAGCTATATGTATGGATAAAATATATATAACTCTGTTAGGTGAAGAGCATAGTATTACGCTCGGATCGGTCTTGGGTCAAGTGGCTCTCTCTTTTGGCATATAAACGTGTTTCTCTATAAAATTTGATGTTTTCTTAATTTTCGATTTAGTATATCGTTTGAGTAGTCTTTACTATTTACTCGTGAAGAGTAAGATGAGGCAAACATTGTAATATGCATCATATGGTGCATATAGCTGAGGTATCTAAGATGCAAGTCCATTTGAATGATTTTTTATTTTCCGTATCACGCGCTTTAGACAGTATTGAAAATGAATTTCTTGGGGTTACGGTAAACCACTCTAAGCGCGCGGCCTATATTTCCATGCGACTGTGTGAACAGGCCGGATGCACACGTGAAGAAATTTTTGATATGGCCTCCTGCGCCATTCTGCATGATAACGCACTGACGGAATACGCGCTGTATGTGGGTAAACATGGCGCGGCTACTTT
>JAVVPD010000058.1:0-14303 GCA_036655975.1 Desulfovibrionaceae bacterium
GGCACGCTGGTGATGGGCAGCACTAGCAAGCAGCCGGTGCGTGTGGCTGCTGGTGGTGTTGAAATTCCGTTCACCCCCACTGCTAACAGTGCCACCTTTGCAGAAAACTCCCTGCTGGCCGTTTACGCCCCCAATGCCTTGGGCGCCAAGGCCGCCTTGAACGCCAATGTGGGCAAACTCACCGTAGATGCCAACAGCAAACTGATGATTGTGAACGGCAGGGTGGGTGAGACGGTTAAGATTGCCAGTGGCTTCACGCACAACACCTCTGCCATTGACTCCACAGGCTGGACGGGCACCAATCTGTTGACCAATTCGGAAATGGTCACCGCCAGCCCGACCGCGGCTTTTGCAGCGGGCACCGGCACCTACAACATTAAAATCGCCATGGGCAAAAGCGCGGGGGAACTTTTTCCGCAATTGCAGCCAGAAGCGGCGAATCTCGTAACGGCCCTCTACGCTCAGGGTTTGAACGATACCCAAGGCCCCAACGCGGGCATCAAATTTCTGTCCCGCGCCACAGCCAATAACGAAAAATATGTGGACAATGCCCATCAAGCGGCCAGCACCATTGAAGGTGCGGCGCAGCTAGCCGTAGCCGGGGCCACGCAGGGCATGACCCTGTCTGCCCTGAACGCCGCCACCAATGCCGTGACCACGCGCACCTCCTTTGCCTCGCCCCTGCTGGATAAGGCCAAGGCCGTAGCCGTAACGATGGATCAAAACGGCAATACCTCGCTGGACTCTGGCCTTTCTGCCGGCAATGGCATGAAAAACGGTCTGGGCGTGTGGATTATGCCACTCTATCAGAGCGAAAATGTCTGGGGCATGAAGGCCGAAAACTTCAAAACTGGGTATAATGCCGACCTCGGTGGCGTGGCTCTGGGCGCGGACTACACCTTTGCTGACGCCTTCCGCGTGGGTATGGCTCTAAATCTGGGCGGCGGCTACGCGCAGTCCTCTGGTGACTTCAACAAAACCGACAACTCCTTCAGCTTCTGGGGCGTAGGTCTCTATGGCGGCTGGACGCAAAACAATTTCGGCCTCACCGCCGACGTGGGCTATACGAGCAACTATAACAAGATACAACAGGAATTGCCCCGCAGCATGGAAATGAGCAACATCAAGGCCGACGTGACCAGCTCCGCCATCACCGCAGGCTTGCGTGGCGAATACAAGTTCCAAACAGAAATGCTGGATATTATTCCCCATGTGGGCGTGCGCTTCATCGGCATCAAAACCGATGCGTACGATTCCAAGAGCAACGGTACCCTCTTTAAGACCGACGAATCCTACCAGAATGTGTGGACATTTCCCATCGGCGTGACCCTAGCCAAGGAAATCGAAAGCGAATCCGGCTGGATATTCAGGCCCCAATTAGACTTGCAGGTCATCCCCGCAGCGGGCGATACCAAGGCCAAGTCTAAGGTTCGCGTGCCCGGTGTGGACGCCAGTGCTGAACTCAAAACCCGGGTTATGGACGACATCACCTACGGTGGCGGAATCGGCTTTGACGTGAAAAAGGACAATCTGTCCTTTGGCATCAACTACAACATCCAAGCCTCGGAACACAGAACCGGGCACGGGGTGTTTGGTACGGTGCGGTACGAGTTTTAGAGTATGCAAAGCGGGCTGGGGGCTTTCTTCCAGCCCATTATAAAATTTTGCGAACTACCGTTTGCGGGGCAGAGCCTCATGTTGTTAATGGCTGAAAAATCGAATCGAGAACGGGTCGAAAAACTCAAAAAAATGGGCTTTGCCCCCCGTCTTTGGGCTAGAGCCCAAAAACCAAGAACCCCCCGCCTAGCGGGGGGTTCTCTACATACAAAAAAAGCTTACGGCTTTACCGTAAGCTTTTGATGTTATGGTCGGGATGAGAGGATTTGAACCTCCGGCCTCAGCGTCCCGAACGCTGCGCTCTAGCCAAACTGAGCCACATCCCGTTGCGAAGGGTTTAGCGTAGCTATCTTAAATTGGCAAGGTTTTTTTCATGTTGTAAAATCCTTTTCTCTAGAGTACAATTTAATCTATTGGTGTTAAGCTATTATACGAAAAGTGCGCGAGCATTTTCTACCAAGGAGCATACTGGTGATTAAAGTTCTTGTTGTTGACGACTCAGCATTTATGCGCAGAGTGCTCACGTCTCTTCTTTCACAGGATGCTGATATTGAAATAGCAGGCACAGCCCGTGACGGTGAAGACGCGCTCATAAAAATTGCTAGCCTTAAGCCTGATGTCATAACCATGGACATTGAAATGCCGCGCATGGACGGGCTTGCCACATTACAGCAAATTATGAAAACCGGGCCCTTGCCCGTTATTATGATAAGCTCCCTGACAGAATCTGGTGCAGAAGCGACACTTAAAGCGTTGGAATATGGGGCATTAGACTTTATACCCAAAAGCTTAAACAATAACAATCACGATCAATTTGCTCAGGAACTTATCCGTAAAATCCGTGCGGTCTCCCGCAAAAAATCTTTATTGCAATTACGTTTCGGGCGTACGCACTCCCCCCTCGGGCAAACACAGCCTACTTACAAAACATTGGCCCCCACCATTATAGGGGGTGCGTGCCAAGGCGCGCGCGATGTAGTGGCTATCGGTGTTTCCACAGGCGGCCCGCCCGCCGTGCAAAAAATGCTGGCAGCCCTCCCCGCCAATTTTCCCGCCTGTATTCTGATCGCCCAGCACATGCCCGCCGCCTTTACCGGTCCTTTTGCCAAACGTCTAGACAACCTTTGTCAAATTACGGTAAAAGAAGCCCAGCAAGGCGATAGATTGCAACATGGTGTGGCCTACGTTGCCCCCGGCGGGCAACACCTGATGGTGACCATGCGCGGGGCCATCCCAGAAATTACGATTACCTCTGAGCCGAGCACCGCTTTGTATAAGCCTTCTGTCAATGTATTGATCGAATCCGTTGCCAAACACCTTGCCCGCAAATCTATTGGTATTATTCTTACCGGCATGGGGAGCGATGGGCTGGAAGGCATCCGCCAATTGAAGGCCAAGGGAGGCTATATTCTAGCCCAAAATGAACAATCATGCGTAGTGTACGGTATGCCTAAAGCCATTGTTGACGCGCAACTGGCAGATCAAATTTTGGATATTGATCACATGGCAGGAACACTGATTACAGCCATCAAAGGGTAATGTTATCATACTCTAAAAGTAGCGACAGGACTTCTATGAATATTGAACAAACACAGCACATGGATCCAGAGTCGATTATTAAAGGCTTGCAAAGCACAGAGAGTGACATTATTCGCAGCGCCGCTTTTGCTGCGGCCGATGCTGAACTTATAGAAGCCGTTGATTTGCTGTGCAAGCAAGTTTCCAGTTCCAACATAGGTGTGCAGGAAGCCGTGGAATATGCCTTGCGGAAATTACGCGGCAAAAAAACGGTGCAGGGCATGATCCCCTTACTCCGTTCCGATGATGCCCCCATACGTAATATCGCTATGGATATTTTACGTGAAATAGGTGGCGACGACATCGCATCACTCCAATCGCTCATGCGTGATAACGATACCGATATCCGTATTTTTATTTCCGATATTTTGGGGCACACGGGCAGCCGCTTGGCCGTCACCTTATTGTCGGATGCTCTGCTGAAAGACCCCGAAGTCAACGTCCGCTACCAAGCGGCTGTAAGCCTTGGAACACTGGCCTTTCCCGAAGCCGTGCACGCCCTCGGACAAGCCATGCACGATGAAGAATGGGTGCAATTTTCCGTGGTAGAAGCACTGACAAAAATTCGTGCGGACTCAACCATAAACGCGTTAGTGCAATCCTTGTCGAGTTGTTCAGACCTTGTGGCCTCCATTATTGTGGACGCGCTGGGAGAAATCGGCAACATCAAAGCCGTTCCGCTGTTGTTCAAATCCTTGGAAAAATCTTCCGTCCCGCTCCGCCACAAATCGGTGAAAGCCATTGTGCAAATTTTGGGGGGGCGTTCCCTCTCGCTCTTGTCCGCTAAGGATCAATTGCGTTTCAGGGCCTATCTGCTAGACGCGCTACAGGATGAAGACGACGCCATTCAAAAAGCCGCGCTTTCAGGTCTCGCCGTCATGGGCAATGACGAGGCTACTACCGCCATCATCAAATTTGCCGGCCAACTTGACCCCGACCGTGACCAAGACATGATTGCCTCCGCCGTCCGCTCCGTGGCGGCTATTGGATACAATGCAAAATTTGCTGAAGCCCTGCAAAGCTCCGACGAACGTACGGTGGAACTGGCCGTGGGAGCCATTGCCATGGTGAACGACCACCGCTGTATCGACTACGTTAAAAAAATGTTTTGGAGTACAAGCCGCGAAATCCAGCGTTCTGCTACCATGCAATTGGCAACAACAGCCCAAGCCGAAGACGTGCCTTTTTTTGAAGATATTCTCAAAAAACATCCAGACGCCGAGGTGCTTAAAAACGCCTTGTATTTCATAGGTATACATATAAAATGCCAGTCTTCAGCCGAACTTTTATTCTCTCTGTTGACCAATCCGCATGAGGACGTAAAAGAAGCCGCGTTAGAAGCCTGCATTGCCTTAAACTCGCCAGTATTAAACCGTAAATTTAAAGAACTATTCCGCTCGGATGTTCCCCTGCAACGCATGATGGCGATCTATGCCATGGGGCGCTACGACCTAAGAACCAACATTACGGAACTTACCGAAGCGCTGGAAGACGAAAGTGCCACCGTCCGTCAATTTGCCGTTGAAGCTTTTGCTGCCAACACACAGATATTTCAAGAAAATATTAAATATCTTTTGCCCCGATTGTTTGACGAAAATAAGGACGTTCGCGCCTCTTTGGTCGAGCTTATGGGCCAATCAGGCAACACCGACATGGTTCCCCACCTGCTCACCGCGCTCAACGATGAAGACGAATGGGTGTGCATCCGTGCTGTAGAAGCCCTCGGGCAATTGAAGAATCAGGCTGCTGCTCCGCGCTTAGTGCAATTACTTGAAAAAGCGACCCCCATGCTCTCCTTCAAAATTATTGAAGTTCTAGGAAACATCGGAGGGAATATCGCATTCCGCGCTTTATTGGGGATGATGGATAGCTATGATGCTGAAATCCAGCACGCAGCGGCAGAGGCTGTTTCAAGAATTAAGGCCCATCAGGAGTAGCCCATGACTTCTTCTTTATTCAGCAGTGCGACTCCTTTCCGCAAAGAACTCAAAATAACTGATGAAGAATTCATCCAGTTACGGGATTTTATTTACCAACAATGCGGTATTTTTATTGCAGAAAATCGTAAATATCTTGTGGAAAACCGTTTAGCCAACCGTATCAAAGACTTAAACCTTAAGTCCTATAGTGAATATTATAATTTTTTACGTTTTGATGGCAGTAAAAGACTAGAGCTGAATAAACTCTTTGAAGTGGTTACCACCAACGAAACAAGTTTTTACCGTAACCCACCACAATTGCAAGTTTTTCAAGATACAGTGCTCAAAAGTGTTATCGACGAATGCCGGAAGGCAGGCCGCAAAAAATTACGAATTTGGTCGGCAGGCTGTTCCACGGGGGAAGAGCCCTATACCCTTGCCATGATTCTGCATGAAAGCCTGCGCCAAGAAATTACGTCATGGGATATTAAAATTACCGCCAATGACTTGTCAGAAGCGGTGTTAGCAACGGCACGGCGTGGCGTATACAACGAATATGCGTTACGCACCACGCCCAGGGACATTGTGTCTCGCTATTTCACGAAGGAAGACACCCAGTTCAAAATAGACCCCAAGCTCAAGCATATTGTCTCTTTCGGACAGATCAACTTGAGTGAAAAACTGCAATTGACCCGCATCGAAAAATCGCAAATTGTCTTTTGCCGCAATGTAATCATTTATTTTGATGATGAAATGAAACGCAAGGTTATTAACGCTTTTTATGACAATCTGTTGCCCAATGGTTCTTTGCTTATCGGTCACTCTGAATCCTTGCACAACATCAGCCGCGCATTCAAGCCGGAGCATCATACGGGCACCATTGTGTACCGTAAACTTTGTTGACCCTATAAAGATGTAGTATGCCCGCAAAAATACTTGCCATTGCCAACCAGAAAGGAGGAGTAGGCAAAACCACCACCACGCTCACCCTTGGGACATCCTTGGCGCGTAGCCACAAGCGTGTATTGATAGTAGATCTTGACCCCCACGCCTGTGCTTCCTTACATTTAAAGCTGTATCCCGACGAGCAGCAGTACACTTTACACGATCTTTTTCTAGCCCCAGAAGAACTTTGGGCCGAAACGTGGAAAAAGCTGATTACTCCAGCGGGAGAAAACGGGGTGTATGTAGCCCCCGGAAGTATTCGCCTTTCCGAGCTTGAAATGGACCTCCTTGAGCGTAAAGGTAAAGGCATGGTTCTTGCTAATGCCTTAGTGCATGTGGTAGATGAGTATGATTATATTTTGCTAGATTGCCCCCCCCATGTGGGAATTTTATTAATAAATGCTTTAGTTGCTGCAAATTTATTACTTATCCCCATTCAAACGGATTTTCTGGCTTTGCACGGTTTGAAATTATTATTTGACACCATCCGAACCATTAACAAAGTTTTGCCACAGCCTTTACGGTATAAAGCGCTTCCGACCATGTATGATAAAAGGGCCAAAGCCTGCACCCGCGTGCTGGAATTGATGCGCCGCAAAATGCAAGAAGCCATGTTTACAACGGTTATTGGAGTTGACACTCGGTTTCGAGAAGCAAGCGCCCTTGGCTGCTCAGTGTATGATATAGACCCGCAAACACGCGGCGCACGCGCCTATGACGCTCTGGCCGCAGAAGTGATGCTGTTATGGTAAAAACGCCTGAGGAATATTTCCAAAATCTTGAGCTCAGCCCCGTTGCCGTAGCCTCAGATGCGGGTTTAACGGACGCAGAACAAGCCTTTGTCAGCAAGTATATGGGGATTGAGGGGGCAAAGGATCTTGGGCTAGACCTTGCCACCCAGAAGCAGGAAAATACCCGCGATATTCCCATCACAAGCGCACTGCAGGACGAATTAAAAACGGAAAGCAGTATTCAAATGGTGTCATTTTATCTTGATTCACAAATATACACCATTCCCATTGTCACGGTTCAAGAGGTTATCCGTTTTATAAGCCCGACACTGCTCCCCATGGCCCCTCCCTTTGTGGCGGGTGTTATCAATTTACGTGGAAGAGTAACGCCCTTACTGTATCTTGACCAACTTGTAACCAATACCTCTCGGCAACACGGGGATGAAAAATTTATTATTATTTGCACCCGCAAGGGCTTACAGGTGGGGTTAATCATAGATAAAGTACATAGCATGTACTTTGTGCGCCAAGAGCAGATTATTTGGAACATCGAATCCCAAATCGGGGCTAGTGCGGAATATCTGTGCGGTCTTGTGGATATTGATGATAAAATTTTTGGCATTGTTTCCATTGATATGATTGTAGACCAGGTACTTCAAAGCTAGGGATATATTTATGAGCAAGCACATTATGGTTGTTGACGACTCAAAGACCATTAGAAATCTTGTTGCTTTTGTAATGAAAGCTGAGGGTTTTAAGGTTACAACTGCAGAAGATGGTCTTGATGCAATCGAAAAATTATATAATATCGGGCCTGTAGACTTGATCGTTTCAGACGTGAACATGCCCCGCATGGACGGCTTTACCTTTATTCGCACTATTCGTACTCAAGATGCGTATAAAGACACCCCCATTATTGTTCTTTCCACAGAAGGACAAGAAAAAGATATCCAAACGGGTATGAGCTTGGGCGCTAATCTCTATATGGTGAAACCTGCACAGCCAGAAAAAATGGTTCGCAACATAAAGATGCTGCTCGGATAACCGATAAGACATATAGAATCGGCCTCTGGTATTTGTGCATAAACGTGTTGTGTCCCTCTGGATGTGAAAAACGAAGGTGTAGGTATGAGCCAAGATTTTATGGATGCTGAACTTTTTGCGGATTTTATTATTGAAGCAAAAGAGCACCTAGAAACTATTGAACCCAATCTTCTTGAGCTTGAAAAAACTCCAGATAATCTTGGCTTGCTTAACGAAATTTTTCGTCCCATGCACTCCCTTAAGGGGGCATCAGGATTTTTGGGTTTAAACAAAATCAATCAACTTGCCCACAAGTCGGAAAATATTCTGGACGAATTGCGTAAAGGCTCTATGGTTGTCACCGCTGAAATCATGGATGTCATCCTGTCTTCCACCGATGCTCTACGCCAAATTATTGATAATTTAGAGACAACAAACTCGGAAGGGGATGTGGAAATTGACCACATCAAAGCCCAAATTGATGTTATTATGGCTGAAGCCTCCGGGCAGGGAACGCCCGTAAACAAAACAACAGCCGCCAATACACCCGAAATACCAAAGGTTGCTCCGCCCCCCCCCGCTGAAATTGTCGAAAAAGCCGTGCCTGCGGCCCATGTTGCCGAAACACCCGCCCCCCAAAGCCCCCTTCCGGCCAAAAATTCCGCGCTGACGCCTGCCGTCCAGCGTAGCGGCCTGAGTTCTAAGGACTGGATTGCCAATCAGGCCCAAAAACAAAGCTACGCCCTGACCGCCTTTGGTGAAGGTCACCTGAAAGACTTCATCGACGAATCTTTTGAAATTATTGAAATGCTCAACAGCGGTTTGTTGAGCCTTGAAGACGGCCCTGCGGGACAAGACGAGCTGGTCAATGACCTATTCCGCTATTTTCATAACCTTAAAGGCAATAGTGGCATCATCGGGTTTCAAGAACTCAATAGTCTTACCCATGAAGCTGAAACCCTGCTGAATAATATCCGCCGGGGGGAAGCTATTCCCACCCACGAATTGATCGACTTGCTGTTGTTTGTCGCTGACGTGATGGAATCCCTGGTTCAAGGTATTGACCCCAATAGTGGCTCCGTGTCGCCCTTTGAAACCTCACTGGTCTTGGCCCAATTGCAACAGGCCGTTGCGGGAGGCCCCATCCAATTGCCCGCAGGCCTCATGGAAGCAAGCCCAGAAGAACCTGCCCCTGCGGAAAGCACCCCTGAAGAGCCCGTCCCCGAAAATACAGCCCCCCAAAAAACGGAGCAGCTTTCGCCTTTGGAAGTGGTTACGCCCGTCATTCTGCCTGTGGGCACGGATGGCGATGATCTAGATATTTTTTCGGTTACCGTGCGCCAGCAGATTGAAATCATCCACGCCGCCATGGGCACCCTGAAAAAAGACGGCAACCACAAAGAATCCATAGATGCCTTGTACCGCTGTCTCGTGGCCATCAAAAATGCGTGCTCTTTCGTGCATTATGAAGAAATAAAAGTGTATGCGGAACGTACCGCCGGCATCGTAGAATCCGCCCGCAGTTCCGACATGGACTTTGGCATGCTCCTGGATATGCTTGGTCAAGAAGTTGAAATTATCAATGATATGCTTTTGGCGCAGATAGCCGAAGCCGGCACGGCAGTCACGGAGACCCCCCCCGAATCGGCTGAAATACAAGCCCCCGCTCCTGCACCTGTCACCGAGGAAACAGCGCCCACGGCACCGCAAATTTCCGCTCCCGTAGCAGAGCAGCCCCAAGCAGAACCAGTGCCCCCTCGACCCGCCTCCCCCGATACGCGCCTACTTACGCGCCTGCCCCAAAGCCCAGAAGGCGAGAGCGAACCCAGTGCGCCGCTTATTAAGACTGTGCCCATTGCCACAGCCAAGGCCCCCGCGCAAGTGGCTAAAGCACCTGTGGCTAAAACGCCAACGCCGAAAGCCGCTCCTGCCGCAAAAACGCCAGCCCCCCCCGCTGCTGCGGCTGCCGACCACAAAGGTTCGTCCACTATTCGTGTTGACCACGAAAAACTTGATCACCTCATGAACCTTATAGGCGAGTTGATTATCAACCGTAACCGCTACACGCTTATTGCCCGCAGCCTTGAAGAAAAGGGGCAAGAAGTAGATGTTGCCCAAGTGGCGCAAAGTCTTTCCGAAACCACCTATGCCATGGCGCGCATTTCAGACGATTTGCAAGACACCATCATGAAGGTACGCATGGTTCCCGTGGCTTCGGTATTTTCCCGTTTTCCCCGTTTGGTGCGCGACCTTTCGCGCAAAAGCGGCAAAGAAGTTGACCTGATTCTTGAAGGTGAAGAAACCGAACTGGATAAAAGCGTGGTTGAAGTCATCGGCGATCCGCTGGTGCACTTAATCAGAAACGCCATGGACCACGGCGTAGAAGCCGAGGCGGAACGTATTGCCAAGGGCAAAAATCCCAAAGGGCGTGTGGTTCTGCGCGCTTACCATCGCGGGAATTCTGTTGCCATTGAAATTGAAGATGACGGTAAAGGCATTGACCCCGAAAAAATGCGGGAAGTCGCCGTACGCAAGGGTATCCTTAATCAAGATGAAGCCCGCCAGCTGGACGACCGCGAAGCCATGGAACTTATTTTTGCCCCTGGCTTCTCCTCTGCCGAAACCATTACAGATATCTCCGGTCGTGGCGTGGGAATGGACGTGGTGCGTACCAACATCAAAAATCTTAAAGGCAGTGTCAGTATTAGCTCAGAAGTGGGCAAGGGCACTCGCTTTACCCTGTCTCTGCCGCTGACTCTCGCCATTATTGACGCGCTCATGGTCAATGTGGCCGGCCAAATGTACGCCATTCCCTTGGATGCGGTATCCGAAACCACCAAAATTGAAGCCGTGCGCCTCACCGACGTCAAAGGACGCAAAGCCGTTACCTTGCGCGGTGAAGTTATCGGTATTGTCGAAATGGCAGAACTCCTCTGCCTGCCCCGCAAACCGCTGCCCGAAATGCTGCCCGTGGTGGTTATCCATGATAATGAACGACGCCTCGGTATTGTTGTAGATCGCCTCCTTGAACGCCAAGAAATCGTTATTAAACCCCTTGGGGCCTACCTTGGCGACCTCAATGGCATCTCTGGGGCCACCATCATGGGCGACGGCTCTGTCATTCTCATCCTTGATCCCCACGAAATTTATATGCTCGCCACTTCCAAGGCGTCATAATGGCTCAGGGGAGGCAAAAGCCTCCCCTGAGGCCTCACCAACAAGACCTTCCCCCCTCAACTCCCCTCTATTTAACAAATTCTGGGTAATTGCGCGCCTTCCAGCATGGTAAGCAGGCGTTTCCCCCCCAGGGGAGTTTCCAGAACAACCTGCCCGGCTCGGGCCGGCCCTTTCCCTGCGGTCTGAACGTGCCCGATGATGGCGGCATTGGTGCCGTATTTTTCTGAACGCAATAGGGCTAAAGCCGATTCGGCTTTAGCAGCGGGAAGAATACAGATGAGCTTACCTTCATTGGCGAGGTACAGAGGATCAAGCCCAAGGAAGGAACAGCCATTTTTAACGCTTTCACTAACGGGAATGGCGCTTTCGCGGATATGGATGACATGTTGGGATTGCTCGGCAATTTCGTTCAAGGTAGTAGCAAGACCGCCACGGGTGGGATCGCGCAAAACATGAATGTCGCCTATTTCTTGTAACAAGCGGGTCGTAAGGGTGTTCAGGGGTGCGGAATCCGAACAGACATCAGAATCAAAGGTCAAACCCTCGCGCTGCAGCATAATGGTCAAGCCATGATCCCCCATGGGGCCACTCACAAGCACGGCGTCTCCGTCTTGGGCGCTATGCCCCGAGGGACTAGGGCTCGTGAGGATGGTGCCAATACCCGTGGTATTAATAAACAGCTTGTCACACGCGCCGCGCGGTACAACTTTGGTGTCGCCGGTAACGATAAGCACCTTGGCTTCGTGTGCGGCGGAGGCCATATCTTGTACAACCGTTTCAAGATCTGCAAAGGGCAGGCCTTCTTCAATAATAAAGGCGCAACTCAGGTATCGGGGCTGTGCGCCGAGCATGGACACGTCATTGACCGTGCCGTGTACGGCGAGGGTGCCGATGCTACCACCGGGGAAAAAGAGCGGCGTCACCGTGTAGGAATCGGTACTCATGGCTATGGGGCCGGCAATTTCTAAACGGGCGGCATCGTCCATGACATCAAGGATAGGGTTGGAAAAATGTTTGAAAAAACATTCTTGAATCAACCTTTGCGAGGCTTTACCGCCGCTACCGCAGTCTAACAAAATATGTGACGATGCCATCATGCCTCCCAATGGTATTTAGCGTAGGCAGCGCAACTGCCTTCGGTAGACACCATGCACGGCCCCACGGGCTTGGCGGGGGTGCAGGTTGTATTAAATAAAGGACATTCAGGAGGGGTAAGCTTCCCCTTCAGCACATCCCCGCACTTGCAGCCGCGCAGGGGTTTAACTTCCGGCAGGCTAAGCGCAAGCCGCTGCATGGCATCCCAATGGGCAAAAGCGGGCTTAAAGACCAGACCGCTTTGCGGAATAGCGCCGATGCCACGCCACAGGGCATCACTTGTGGTGAACACTTCGTCCAACACGGCGCGGGCCTTGGGGTTACCGTGTTCGTGCACGGCCCGAGGATAGGCATTGACCACCTCCGCGCGGCCTGCGCGTTTTTGTTCTGCCAACAGACACAGCGCCGAAAGAATATCCACAGGTTCAAAACCCGCCACCACGCTGGGGGTAGCAAATTCGGAGGCAAGAAAGGCGTAAGGTTCCAGCCCAAGAATGGTGGACACGTGCCCCGGCAACAAGAAGGCGTCCACCGCGCACGCGGCATCACTGAGCAGAGCGCGCAAGGCGGGGGGCACCAATTTATGGAAGGACAGCACACAGGCGTTTTTGATGCCCTGCTCCCGCGCCATCAGCACCGTAGCCGCCACAGTGGGCGCGGTAGTTTCAAAGCCAACGCCCAAAAAGACAACGGTATCATGCGGATTTTGGGTAGCCAACGTCAATATGTCGAGGGGGGAATACACAATTTCCACCCGCGCTCCGGCAGCCTGAGCATGTTTGAGGGAATGCCCGTCCGGCCCGGGAACCCGCATCAAGTCACCAAAGGTGGCTACAATAACGCCGTCCCGCCCCGCTAAATCCACAAAGGTAGCAACTTCCGCATCGTGGGTGACACAGACAGGACAACCCGGCCCTGAAAGATGGGTCACTTCCGGCGGCAACACGTCCCGCAGTCCGCTCTGAAAAATAGCCACCGTATGGGTACCGCACACTTCCATAAAGCGCAGCGGGCTTTGCCCCTCCAAGGCGCGTTGCAAGCGTTCCAATAAGGCGTGGCACAGTTGCGGATCTTTAAACGAGGCATTCACATCCATAGCAGTCATATCCTCCTCAAGGCGTCACCGACGCGCCGCGCTGCCGCCAAGCCTGCCAGCACCGCCTCGTCCATATTGAGATAGGCAAAAGCGCCCAAACGTCCCGCAAAAACTATATTCGGGGCTTCCCGCTGCGCCGTAAGCTGGTAGCGGTGCAGTATATCTACGCTAGCCTCGGTACGTATCGGATAATAGGGGATAGTCGCCCCTGCTTCATGAGCACGCGGATATTCCAAGCTTACCGTGGTACCCAAGGCTTTATCCCCCTGTGATTGCTGTCCGGTAAGATGACGATATTCGCTGATTCGTGTAAAGGGCACCTCAAAATGGGGATAATTCACCACCCCCACGGGCAAATGCTGTTCCTGTGCATAGTGTTCAAACACAAAATCCAAGCTGCGGTACGGTAAGCAACCGTGACACGCCCCCCAATATTCATCCATCGGGCCGGTATATATGCACTGTTTCCACTGCACATTGCCCACAGTTGCAAAGGCTGTGCCCGTTCGTAAAGTGATATTTTTGTGCTGCAACATGGCGGAAAACAAGGGACTGAAACCCTGCGCGGGCATGCACTGAAAGCTGTCCGTAAAATATCGGTCATCGTAGCTGACACGCACCGGCACCCGCCCCGTAATAGCAGGATCAATATCCTCTGGGGACAATCCCCACTGTTTCCGAGTATACCCTTCAAAAACCCGCGCATACACATAGGCCGCAAGATCCGCTAATTCCTCGTATGGCGAGGCACGCAGCGCCAAAATGGGAACCTTCGCGCCATAGCCAAAGGTTTCCACCAGCCGCGTCACCAAACCTTGCCCTGCCGCTCCGGGAAAAAGCATGGCTATGGATGTCAAATTAATCGGCAGAGGCACAAGGCGATTGTCTATCAAGCCCACTACCCGGTGCTCATAGGGGCGCCATGGCGTAAAACGGGATAAAAAATCCACCACCTCTGGCCGCGAAGTATGAAAAATATGCGGCCCGTAGAGATGGATACGCAGCCCATGTGCGTCGAGTACGTCGTAGCAATTGCCCCCCGCGTGTTCACGGGCATCAATGACCAGCACCCGCGCTCCGGATTCCGCCAGCCAGCGGGCCGCAGAAGCGCCGGTCATACCC
>JAVVPD010000059.1:0-14243 GCA_036655975.1 Desulfovibrionaceae bacterium
CAACCATACCGTGCTGGAATTTTTGCGCGGGCGTGGCATTGCGCCCGCCACGGCGGCTATCAGCTTGGGTGAGAGTGACATCATGCACGGGTTGCGCTCGGTCAAGGTCAATCCCCTGCCTGTAGACACATGGAAAAGACTGCCAGCATTACTGGCAAAACCCGTAGCCATCTATTGGGACAAACAAAACCCCGGACTCGTCTATGTGCTGGAAGCACCAAAAGGACAGGGAAAAGTTATTGTATTGGTAGATTATAAAACCCGCGTCAATAGAACACAAACGCGGGTTAATACCGTGCGGACGGGAAGGCTCGTCGACAGCTTAAAAGAATTTGATAACGCAGGACGTTACACCAAGGTGCGGTAGGGGCCGTATCCGATGGGGGTGCGCTCTTTCCCCTCACACCATCAACCGCTACTAGGGCGGAGTATGGCTGCCAGTGCGACTTAACGGCAGGCCTCTCGGATACGGCGTATACTCAAGCATAGCTCAGGTAGTGCTAAAGTCAATCCTCCAATTTAGGGGATAGGTTGCCATGTTTGCGCCTGTGTTTTTGTGGTGTTCACCTGTTCCAATATATCCATTAAGATAAAGTTTAGCCCCATCCAAGCGCATGACTGGGGCAGAATGCTATCATCACTCAATTCGGCAAAAGCCGAGGTCGCGGCCTGCAAAAAAGCAATGCGACAATGGGTTTCATACAAAGTATCAGCAATATGCTCTTCGGCTGTGTTCATGCCTGTACCCCCAAGGTACGGGCGCGAACCAGCAAATCTGCCAAGGTGCGCGTGGGCATGCTCAATAAACGGGCTGTATCACGTAAACTCAAACCCTTTTTACGGTAGTTCACAGCCTTACGCGTCAAGGCCAGTCCGTCTCTACGTTTTTGCAGCTTTTTGCCTTCCTTCATGCCTTGCAGATACGCGACCTTGCGGTCAGCCTCGGCAGCAGGCAGGGCGCGGGCTTCATCAAGACCCTGCTGATAGCCCGCTTGGTGGGCAAGTTCGGTTTGATTGTGCAGCACGGCAGCTTCAAGGCTGTTGAAGGCTTCAATGTATTTGAGCTTCCATGCTACGGCAGCGGCTCCGGTGAAGCCCATGACGAGGAGGGAAAAGGCATCGCGGGTTAGGTGGTAGGCGGGACGCTTTTCACCCTTTGGATCAACGTAGTCAACGGGCTCAAAATTGAGCCCGTAAAACAATTTTGGGCACTTAGAGCGCAATTTAGCAATATCCCGCAGCACATTCTTGTGACTGCGGTCAAAGTGCGCCGCAACTACGTCAGACCGAACAGCGGGGGTGCCGTTTTGCAAAAATTCTACGCTAATAGACTTGTTTTCTTTGACAATAGACGTAAGTTTAGATATGGTGTTTGTAGCCATTTCATCCTCCTGTTTAGGATGTTAGGGGTTAGGCACGGCTTGGTGGTGGTACACCTTGCCGTGCTGTTTTATTCTGATTTCTTCCAATTAGGGAACAGCTTTTCAAGGGCTTCTAGTAAAAGCTCTTTCATACTCTTTCCCTCTTTTGCCGCCAGCATTTTTAGCTGGCGGTGTTCTTCCTCTGTCACGGGGAAATTTACATGCTTGCGTGACATTCGCCCTCCTTATTTGCGTATTTAGCAACGCAACAACGCAAAGTCAAGAAAAATTTTCACGCAACTTGAGAATGGAAATAAACAAATATTTATTTTTTCTTGCCCTGCGTATCCTTGCTCGAACTCATGGACAAAAAGTATACACCCTCAATAAAATTGGCAGACAGTGTAACATTTTTATATACTGTGGTGCGTCTTTTTCCCTCAATCAAGCCATCAGACATGATGCCGACTTTCTTCTGTAACTTTTTTATGTCACTTTTCTTTACTTGTGGATAAATTGCTCGGGCAAATACTCCCAATGCTTCAGCACAGCGTTGCATATTTTGTAAGACTTCGCCTTGACTTTTTGCGCTTACCTGTACCAGCATTGTCATATCCCGCACAGCATCGGTGTCTTTGTCATAGGTAATCATAATATGGGTGCCCTGACCAACTATTTGGCTGGCAACACAGACGGCATCACAGGAAATCTTGGCATCCTCAGCGTCGAATAAAAATTCAGTCTCATCAGAAATTTTTTCTAAAAAAATAAAAGCCGCATCTTTCTTTAGCCCTAGAAGTTGTGCACCTTCCGCCCACGCGCTCCCCGCCATGCCCAACACCAACAAACATACCAGTAACACCTTTTTCATAGTTCCCTCCAATAGTGTAATGCAATAGTTGCCAATCTATACAATAAGCCCCCCGCCAGCACAATGCTCCTACGCGCCTTTTTCATTCCTGCCTGACCCAAGGTTCAGTCCTTACCCCTTTCGCGCATTTCATACCGTATAATACTAGTCTGAAACAGGGTCATTTTGTGTATAGGCCGTGCCACTGTGTACGGCAAGCACCTCTTGCTTGTGGCATTGTGCCCCTATGGAAAACATCTACACCAAAGCCACCCACAGTTTGGAGCTTTCCTCCGCTACCGCTGCCGGAGGCGTGCCGGAATGGATACACGTCATGCCCGCAGGCATTTTTCACGGGCGTGACGGACGCGGCCCCTACAATCTTGTGGATGCCCAGAGCGTTGCAAACGCCAGCATGGCGGCTGCCATGCCCCGTGGCATTCCCATGGATTATGAGCACCAGCTTGAAAATTCCCCGCAAAACGGGCAGCCCGCGCCTGCTTCTGGTTGGATTACATCTTTACAAGTCCGTACAGACGGAATCTGGGCGCGGGTGGAATGGACGAGAAAGGCCGCTGAACATGTGGAGGCGCGGGAATACCGCTATGTATCCCCCGTGTTTTATCACGCTGCGGACGGAACTATCAGTTCCATCGAATCCGTAGCCCTCACTAATCTCCCCAATTTGGGGCAACTTAAGGCATTATCAACGAAAAATGCCCTTCAGGAGAAGAGTATGAAAAAAACTGTCGCCACCCTGCTGAATCTTCCCGAAGATTGCACCGAGCTTGCAGCAGAAGAGGCCCTTCGCCAGCTCACGCACGAACGCGATTCGCTGCAAAGTGCTTTGGCGGAAATTGGCAAGTCTGCTCACTGTCAGGATGCGGCCCCCGCCGCGCTGTTGAAAGCCGTGGCCTCCCTTGCCGCGCAGGCCCAAAACCCCGACCCCACAAAATATGTACCGCTGAACGTGTACAACGCCGCCCATCAAGAACTTGCAGCCCTTAAAGCCGTGCAATCTAAAAATCTTGCGGAAGCCTTGGTGGCGGAAGTCCAAAGCGCGGGGAAAATCACCCCAGCCATGGCGGGTTGGGCCAAAGCCTATGCCAGCAAAGACCCTGACGGCTTTAAAGCATGGGCTAGCCTCACCCCTAGCGTACGCCCAGGGGGAGAAAAAGCCCCTGTGGCCACAGACACGCCCCCCAAAAGTAGCGGCTTGACGGAAGACGAAAAAACCGTGTGCCGTGCGTGTGGCATGGATGAAGAAATTTATAAAAAAGGGAAGGAATAATCATGGTTGCATTACACGATAACAGGAACACCGTGGAACGCCATGGCTACGATTTTGCTTTTACCGTGGCCCCTGGTGCGCGGGTGTACCAAGGGAGCTTGGTATCCCTTGACAGCACGGGCAAAGCCGTATCCGCCAGTATAAGTGGCAAAGCCTGTGTGGGGGTGGCTCACCAATATACCGAGGGCGGCGGCATAGTGCTGGTACGGCGCGGTATTTTTGCCTTCGCGAACAGTGCGGGGGCGGAGGCGCTGAGCAATGCCGATGTGGGCGCTGTCTGCTATGTGGCCGACGATCAAAGCGTTAAAAAAACTGCCGGAACAAATCCAGTGGCCCCCATTGCGGGGCTGGTTATGGCGGTGGACGAACACGGCGTATGGCTTAAAATATAAGGAGCCCAGTATGATTATTACCAATGCCAATCTTTCCAATCTGTTTATAGCCTATAATGCCGCCTTCAAGCAGGGCCTCGGCATGGCTGTCAGTCAATATGAAAAAGTGAGCATGACCATTCCCTCCGGCACCAGTGCCAACATTTACCCATGGTTGGGTAATTTGCCGTCCATGCGTAAATGGGTGGGGGACAGAATTATCAAAAACCTGAAAGCGCATGACTATACCATTAAGAATGAACCCTTTGAAGTAACGGTGTCTGTTGAGCGCGATACCATCGAAGACGACCAATACGGCATCTATACCCCCATGTTTCAAGATTTGGGGAGTCAAACCGTTATCCACCCCAATCAATTGGTTTTTGATCAACTCAAACACGGGCACGAACGTACGTGCTATGACGGGCAATATTTTTTTGATACCGATCACCCCGTAGCGGATAAAAGCGTGTCCAACACCTTAATCCCCAGTCAAGACCCCAGTGTCCCATGGTATTTATTGTGCACCACGCGGCCCGTCCGCCCCGTTATTTTTCAACGTCGCCGCCCCTATACTCTCACCCGCATGGATCGCCCTGACGATGAGCAAAGCTTTATGCGCGGAGCGTATCTGTACGGTGTGGATGCCCGCGTCAATGTGGGCTATGGCCTGTGGCAATTGGCGGTGCGCTCCACAAAAGTCCTCGACAATGCTTCCTATGCCGAAGCCCGCGCCCTAATGTCCAGCTATGTCAACGATGAAGGAAACCCACTAGGTCTTGTACCCAACATGCTGGTGGTTCCCTCCGCACTGGAATCCGCAGCCCGCAAGGTAGTGGTCAGTGCGCTCACCACAGGCGGCGCCACTAACGAATGGGCGGGCTCGGCAGAACTCCTCGTCTCCCCGTGGCTATAAGGAGGTTGATATGATCCGTATCAGCACTAAAAAAGACGGTTTTCGCCGTGCGGGCATGGCGCACACGGGTACGCAGGACTATGCAGACGACCACTTCACCACAGAGCAGCTTACGGCATTGCGGGCAGACCCCATGCTTGTGGTGGAAGACATTCCAGACGAAAGCGAAAAGTCGCAAAAAAACAAAAAGACTAAAGAAGCTGGGGACTAAAGTATGTACGCCACCCAAGGGGACATGATTGCGCGTTTCGGGGAAGAACAGCTCGTGCAACTTACAGACAGGGCACACCCCCCCACTGATGTCATTGATAAAGCTGTTCTGGAAGCGGCCCTTATAGACGCTGCTGAGGTGGTGGATTCCTATGTGGCAGGCCGTTACCAAGTCCCCTTGAGCCCCGTGCCCGCGCCTGTACGCCGCTGGTGTGCGGATATGAGCGTGTATTACCTGCACCGCAAAGGCGTTCCCGAGCATATCCGCAAAGCATACGAGGATGCCCTTGCCGCGCTCAAAGATGTGGCTAAAGGCACAATCCAACTACAGGCCGCTGGTGTAGAAGGTTCTGCCCCAGTGGTGCAGGGCGGGGGTGGTATACAGCAAGCCGGGCCACGCCGTGTGTTTAGTGCCGCAAGCTTAAAGGGCTTTTAATATGACCGCGCAAACTATCCCCGCACCCGCAGGTGTTACCCTCAGTGTGAAGGTAGACGACAGCCAATTTAAAGAAGCCTTGAATCGCCTGCAAAGGCGGGCGCGGTACCTACAGCCCGCCTTTGCGGACATTGCAGGCCGTTTATTGCTCAGTGCCCAACACCGTTTTGAAAATCAGCAAGGCCCAGACGGGCAGGCGTGGCCCGCACTGCTGGCCAGCACCCTTGCAGCACGGGCAAAAGCGGGGAAAAGCGGCCCCATACTACGCATTCAGGGCAACTTGCTCCGTTCATACACCCAGCGTTCAGACAATAGCGGCGCGGAAGTGGGGAGTAATTGGCTCTACGCCCGCATCCATGAATTGGGCGGCACAACCCGTGCCCACACCATCCGCCCCGTCAAGAAAAAAGCTTTAGCTTTCGGCAATGCCGTGGTGCGTTCGGTCAATCACCCTGGTTCTAAAATTCCCGCCCGCTCCGTGTTGGGCGTGGATAATAAAGACGGTAAAGCCATTTTGCACACTATTCAGCATTATTTGGAGCAAGCACTATGATAGCCCTTATGGAAAACGCCATGGTGGAAAGGCTGCAATCAGCCTCAGACCTCGGCATCTTGGGATATAAACTCAAAACCGTGAGCACCTATGGCGGGCAATTGGACGATATGGACGCCGTGCGCCGTCTGGCCCACGCGCTACCCGCCTGCCTTGTGGTCTGCTTGGGAGAATCACTGGATACAGACATGGGGGGCGGGCACTACCGCATGAAGGGGCGCTTTGCCGTTCTGGTGCTGGCCCATAATTCCCGCAATGAGCAAGCCCGCCGCCACGGTGCAGCGGGAAGCGTTGGCACATATCAGCTACGGCGTGATGTACGCATGTTGCTCTCTGATCAATCCTTGGGCCTCGGGCAGGGCTATCTTGTCCCCGAAGGAACCAAATCCTTTTTCACTGGAATATTTGACGATTTGGAATTTTCTGTCCTGTCTGTAGAATTTTCAACCACATGGGTGGAAGAGTCTTCAGGACAACACGCGGACGTCCCCGCCCGCCTGACCCCCGAAATGGTAGAAGCTGCCCGCCCTTTAACCCCCGGTGTGCCCCCCGCCCCAGCCACCCTATTTGCTGCGGCCTTGGGCCTAGCCCCGTTTCGCCGGATCTATGCGGGGTGGCTTGCCCCCTGCTGCGTGGGGAAAAGTAGTACAAAAGTCACCTTTGAAGGAGAAAATTATGGCAAGCCTGTTTCTTAAACCCGCTGTCGCGGGAAGCGTTGTGCGTGACCCGCAAGACGGTTCTCGCCTACCCGATGAAGGCGCGGAAAAGCCCGCCACCCCCTATTGGCGGCGGCTGCTGTATACCGGAGACGTGCACGTGTGCCCCCCCCAAAACCCCAAACAGAGTAAAGCTCTTTCAACGACAAACCCTAAGGAGTAAACGCACATGACTACTGTCAGCGGCTTGGTATCCTTCAATCAAATATCGACATATCTACGATTGCCAGGATTTTATATGGAAATGGATAACAGCATGGCTGTGCAAGGTCTCGCGCTGGATCGCCCCAGAATTCTCATGTTGGGGCAAAAGGCCACCTCCGGCACTGCCAGCCCCGCCACCGTAGTGCGCGTGTCCAGTGTGGATGAAGGCACAAGCCTGTTTGGGAAAGGTTCCATGCTGGAACGCATGGTGAAAAAAGTCAAAGCTGCCCATGAATACGGTGACTTATGGTGTCTGCCCCTTGCGGATACCACCGTGGGGCAGGCAGCCACCGCCAGCATCACCCTTACAGGAACGGCGGTAAGGGCTGGCACACTGAATGTCTATATCGGCGGTCAGAGAGTGCGCGTTGCAGCAGCCAAGGCCGCCACCGCCGCCAGTGTAGCCGCCTTGCTGGCTGCAGCTATCAACGCCGCGCCTGATTTGGGCACGCTGGCTACGGTACTTGAGGGTGTTGTTACCCTGACCAGCACCTTTAAGGGAGAAGTGGGCAACGGGCGGGACGTGCGCGTCAACTACTATACCGATGAACGCTTGCCCGAGGGCCTGAAAGCTGTGTGTACGCTGTTTAAGGACGGCACGGGTAACCCCGATTTATCCACCGCCTTGGCAGCCCTTGGTGATACGCAATATCATTATGTTATCACCCCCTACACCGACAGTGCCAATATGGACGCGCTGGAAGCAGTGTTACGTGAACGCTGGGGCGCGGAAAAACAGGTGGAAGGCATTATCTTTTCCGCCGCTACGGGGGCTTTGTCCCGTCTGACCACCTTAGGCAATGGCTTAAATTGCGAGTTTTTATCCATTCTGGGTCTGCGTGGCACCCCCACCCCTGCCTATGAGCTGGCGGCCTCCTACGGCGCGGTTGCTGCCAAGCATTTGGATGAAGACCCCGCCCGCCCCCTGCAAACGCTGATTTTGCCCGATGTCATGGCCCCAATTCAACAGGATCAATTGCCCGGCCCTGAACGTAATACCCTTCTTTGGGAGGGCATTGCCACGGCTACGGCAGATGCGGACGGCAAAGTACGCATCGAACGCGAAGTCAGCACTTATAAGCTCAATGCGTGGGGCCTGCCAGACCCTAGCTATCTGGACATCAACACGCCAGCTACTTGTTCTGTATTGCGGCGCACTTGGCGTAGCCGCATGGCCCAGCGTTATCCCCGCCATATGCTGGCTAAAGACGGTAGCCCCGCAGCTCTTTCGGGGAAGGCGGTCGCAACCCCTTCCACACTGAGGGCGGAAATGATTGCCTTAGCCCGCCTGTGGGAAGAATCCGCATGGGTGGAAGACGTGGACACCTTTAAAAAGAAACTGGAAGTGATGCGAAATACCAATAATCCCAACCGCGTTGACTGTATCTTGCCGCCAGACCTCGTTAACCAATTGCGACAAGTGGCGGCTTTGCTGCAATTCAGAGTGTAGGAGTCAGCATGCAATATTTCGGAAGAGCTACCATCGTTATCAACGGCAGAGCACTTGACTCCATGCCCGGTGCAAAAATTGAATTGGGCGGTGTCATTCGCAAATCTAAAACCACGGATTCCCGTGTGGGCTATGTGGAAGAAATGGCCCCCGGTCGCGTGGAATGCGAAATTGCCGTCTCCAAAAATACCCAAATTGAAGAATTACGCTCACTGGTGGACGCCACCGTCATTTTTAGTGCGGACACGGGACAACAATGGCTTGTGCGTGAAGCTTTCACTGAAGATGGCTTAAAAGCCGAAGGTAAAGACGGCAAAATGTCCCTCAAACTCACAGGCCAGCCCGCAGAGCCTGCATAAATGGAGAACATCATGACAGACAACACAGACACGTTACGCACAGCGCACATAACCTTTTCGTACCCACTTCATTTCGGGGAACAAACATGGCCCGAAGTCACCATGACAGAACCTTTAGTGTCTGATCAATTAGCTGTAGATGAAGCGGGCCAAACCAATGGGCAATTTGAGGCTCGCCTTATCGCCCGTCAATGCGGCCTGCCTTTTGAGGCCGTGCGCCAGATGCGAACCTGCGATTATAATAAATTGAGTACGGCCTTCAAAACTTTTTTATCTGGCCCCGCCAGCAAGTAAGGCGGGATGTGTTGCGGCTGGCAAAGGCTAGCGGTTTTGGCTTGAGCGAAATAAAGGCCATGCCTCTACGGGAACTGGTATTGTGGTGTGCGGAACTGACTGGGGAGGATTTTAGCATATGAACGGAAGTATGGCTGTTAATGTGCTCATCGGGGCTTCTCTTGCCAGTGGTTTTGGTTCCACTTTGCAAAATGCGGTGGGGCAAATAGGCGGCCTAGCCGCAGGGGGGGCCATGCTTGCCGGCGCCGTGTCCGGTGCTGCCAACTTTGAGCATACCCTCAAGGCCACCGCCATCACCGCAGACATGACAGACGCGCAAATTGGTAAACTACGCACCAATTTGCGTGGTTTGGCGGTGCCAGAATCTACCAATCAATCCGTAGCTGCCCTAGAAAAAGGTTTTAATGCCCTTGTTTCCGCAGGCATGAGCGCGGTAAAAGCGGAAGCCAGCCTCTATGCCATTGGGCGTACAGCCACTGCTACAGGGGCGGGCATGGAAGACCTTGCCAAAACCGCCTATGTGCTTGTGGAAACACTGGGCATTGCCCCCGATGCCCTCACAGGAGAACTGGACAGGCTAGCTTTTGCGGGCAAGGCGGGAGCCTTTGAACTCAAAGACATGGCCCGTTATTTCCCCATGCTCGGTGCGGGGGCCAAAAATTTAGGGCTCAAAGGCTCGGAAGCCGTGTCCACGATGTCCGCTGCTTTGCAGATTGCCAAACGCGGCGCGGGCGATCCGTCCGAAGCTGCGAATAATATGGCTAATTTTATGAAGGCCCTTACCTCACCAGAGGTGCTAAAAAATGCCAAAGACGCGGGAATTAACATTAAAAAAGTTCTCCGCGGTGCATGGGCAAAGGGCGAAAATCCTTTTGTTGCCGTTATGGACGCAATCCAAGCAAAGGTAGGAAATGACCCTTTTAAAATTGGGAAAATATTTCACGATTCTCAAGTGCAAAATTTTCTCAAGCCCATGCTGGCAGATTATACGGAATTTAAAAAACTTAAGACCGATATAGAATCCCAAAGTGCGGGTACTGTGGATGCAGATTTTGCCCGCATGATGGATACGACCAAAGAACAAATGCAGGCACTCTCTAACACCGTGGACATGTTGGGTGATTCTATCGGAACGGCACTCCTTCCGCAGACAAAAGCCTTACTTGGCAATTTGATCGGTGTTGTGGGTGCATTGACAGATTTTGCAGAGTCAAGCCCCGAAGTTATTAGCATGGCAGGCCATGTGCTCGTATGCGGTACGGCTTTTGTGGCCTTGGGTAAATCCACAA
Source organism: Desulfovibrionaceae bacterium (assembly GCA_036655975.1). Taxonomy (GTDB): domain Bacteria; phylum Desulfobacterota; class Desulfovibrionia; order Desulfovibrionales; family Desulfovibrionaceae; genus CASQEL01. The sequence continues at coordinate 10,301 of JAVVPD010000059.1, forward strand.
GCATGGGTAAAACCTTACTTTCCAGCTTCACTTCCAGCGGGGGCACATGGCTACAAGGCTTGCGTAACGATTTTCGCGCCGCGCAAGCGGCTGCCGCCGCACAGCCCCCGCTCATGACCCGTATCGGCAATTCTTTTCGCGCTGCTGGCAGCTCTGCTCGGGGTTTAGGCACAAATATTCGGGGGATGGGCGCGGCTTTAGGAAGCATTCCCACACGTCTCAGGGCCGCTGGGGGAGCGGCGGGCGTGTTTCGCGTGGGACTTTCTGGTTTACGCACGGGGCTGCTAGGCACCCGCGTGGGTATCATGGGCATAGGCCGCGCCATTAAGGGCCTGTTTATGACCAATCCTCTAGGCTGGCTGTTCGCCGCGGTGGAATTTGGCACCATGCTGTACGACTCGTGGGAACCTTTCAGGCAGATTGTTGATAAAATTTGGCTGGGTATCAAAAAAGTAGGCGGAGCCATAGGCGAATTTTTTGGCTGGGGCGACAAAGGTAAGGACGCCCCTTCCCCGCAAGCGTCGTCTGCTTCCCCTTCCACCACCCCCGCTTCTGACGATACCGCCTTTATAGGCCCGCGCAGGCCGGGCGAAGGCGTGAACAAACCGGGCACTGCCATTGAACAGGCGCAAAAAAATAAAGAACAACTGGAATCCAAAATGACAGCCCTGCAAGAGCGGCAGGTGCAAGCACCGCAAGAACAACGCTTCAAGCATGAGATAGCGTTGACTGTGCGTTTACCCGAAGGTGTCACGGCCTCAAGCGCCGCTCATACGGGTGCATCAAACACCACCATCAATGTCCGCACGGGGCAACTTATGGCCTATTGGCGTTACACATTACGCAAAGCCTCCTTTCGGGGAGTGGAATTTGAGGTGGAAAGCCGCGATACGTCTGGGGGCCGCCGTCTTGTGGTGCACGAATACCCCCGCCGTGATGAAGCCTATCCCGAAGATATGGGCCGTAAGCACCACACCCTTTCGGTTTCCGCCTTTCAATTCGGGCCGGAATATTTAGGCCCTTGCAATAAACTTTTGGAAGCCTTGGAAAAAGAAGGTGAAGGCGAATACATCGACCCATGGGGCACAACGCACCGAGTTGTTGTGGCAAGCTATTCCAGTACCGAACGCCAGCAGCAAGGCGGTTATGTCAGTTTTCGGATTACTTTTGAGGAAAGTAGCCCCTCTCCCGCGCATAACAGCACAACAGACAGCGCTGCAAAATTACAGCAAGCAACGCTTTCCGCACGGTTAGCGGTGTTACAACACGCCATCCACCAATGGCGCGGGCTTGTGCCCGATGCCGTAATTCATATGACGCGCTACCTCGACCCGCTCTTGCAAGCCTGCGGCTTGTTGGGACAGGGCCTGAGCCTAGCGCGCGGCGTGGTATCTTTGCCCGCCGTCATTTTGGGGCAACTCATGCACAATGGCCTGCTTATGCCGGGTATAGGCAGTTTGAACGCGCTGGCAGCCACACCGGACGCGCTTATGGACTTATTCAGCAATCTTGTCAGTCAGAATGTCCGTACGGAGGGAAACAACAGTATGGGGCGCGTCCAGTCGGGTCTCACTTTAGCCCGCAGTGCGGGTAGGCCCGCAGGCTTGTCAGGTGATATCCCCTTGTTGGAACTTGTGGCACATTTGACACAAAAAACTCCGCAAAACATGTGTACCCTTGCCGAAGCGCAATTGGGCTTTGCCCTACTGGAAGCCACTGAAGCCGTAGCAATACATAATTTTGACACAGCGGACGAAGCCCGCGCCACAGAGCAAACGCTTTGTCAGGGGTTCACCGCGCTTATGCAGGAGGCTCCCGATCCGCTCTATGTGACCCTTGCCGATACCCGTACCGCGCTCGTGCGCGACATCCGTTCTCGTGCTGCCAATCTTGACACATTAGACACGGTTACGCCTCTTCAAACCTTGCCCGCACTCCTGTTAGCCTATCAACTATACGGCACCGCCGCGCGGGAGGAAGAACTCTTGCGCCGCAATCCTGCACGTCATCCGGGCTTTTTATCGGGTGGCAAGGCTCTTATCGTGCGTAAGGAGCAAAAACGTGTCTAACTATACAGGACAAAATCCTTTAGTAACCTTGAAGGTTAACGGAAAAATTCACCGAGGTTGGCTTTCCTGTTCCATTCAACTCAATTTAGACGCTCTTGCAGGGGCTTTTAGCCTATCTCTTTCCCATCGATGGCTCGAGGGAGGAAAAGTGCACAGCCTGCACCTTGACGAGGGCGCTCCCTGCACGCTGGATGTAGACGGGCAAACCGTTGTTACAGGCTATATTGTGGACGTGAACCCGTCTTTTGCGGCGACTGCCCATCAAATTACCGTGCAAGGCGCGGATAAAGCGGCAGACCTCGTGGATTGCTCGGCCCCTGTCAAAGACTGGCACGGCCGTAGTTTAGAGCAAATTGCGGGGGATATTTGCGCGCCTTTCGGCATCAAGCTGCATTGCCTGAGTAATACTGGGGCTGTTTTTAGCAAGTTTGCCACTAATCCGGGGGATACGTGCGCTTCCACCCTTGAACGCCTGCTCCGTCAGCGCGGCTTATGGGCATGGTCGGACGGAGTGGGCGGCTTGAATATCGGCGCGCCTGCTTTGCACAGCCCTGTTGAAACTCTCGCTCGTGGCAAAAACATACTTTCAGGCCAAACAAAGCGGAGCATGGCAGAACGTTTTTCCACCTATGCCGTGATGGGCCAGCACAATCCGGCGGCTGCATCCGCCGATAACGATGCTGACGACACCCCCGCGCCAAAACTTCACCCTACGGGAACGGCCCAAGATAAAGGCGTATCTCGGTATCGTCCTTTACTTATTGTTGCTGAGGCCGAAGGCGGCGGCCCGTCCTTTGGTGTGCGGGCACACTTTGAAGCCCGTGTGCGCGCAGCAAAAGGGCATAAACCCGTCATACAAGTGCAGGGCTGGCGCACGGCACAGGGGCTGCTCTGGCAGGCAGGGCAAACGGTCACTATGGACGATGACTGGCTCGGTGTCGAAGGCCCGTGGCTTATTAGTAATGTGGAATTTTCTCAAAGTGGCAATGGCGGGAGCACTACGCGCCTCAGCTTATCCAAGGCGGAGGCTTTTGACCTACTCCCCCAACCAGAAAAAGCCAAAAAGAAAAAACAAAGTGATGACGATGATGAATAACGCTATGAGCACCAGAATCCGCAACATGGTCGCGCGGGCCACAATCTTGCTCGTCAATGCCGGTGCCCGCGTACAAAGCCTGCAAGCCCGGCTCTTGGGCAATGAAGTGGGCGACAGTTTGGAATATTTTGAGCATTACGGTTTCACTTCCAATCCGCATGCGGGGCTGGAAGCGGCGGTCTTGTTTATGGGCGGTTCTCGTGACCACGGAATCATTGTGGGGGTGGCAGACCGTAAATTTCGTATAAAAGGTTTAAAGTCTGGGGAAGTCGCCATTTACACAGACGAAGGCGATAAAATTTTATTGCAACGTGATCGTAAGATGACGGTGGAAACCCTGCACCTGACCATCAACGCGCACGAGGACGCCTCGGTGAATACTAAAAACTATACGGTCAACGCCTCGACTGGTGTTACCTATAACACGCCGTCTTTTGTCCTTGGCGGGCAAGGCGGTTGTGCGGCGGCTTTACAGGCCAATGTGTCCATTAAAGGTGATACCCAGCAACAAGGCACAATCACCAGCACGGGGGATCAAGTGGCGGGCGGAAAATCCACGATGCACCACACGCACACCGGAGATAGTGGCGGTATTACGGGAGAACCCTCATGAGCTGGAAATTGATTAATCTGCCAGCCCCCTTTGCAAATGGCCTGTCACCGCTGGACGATGGCCTGACGCGGGCCGTGGTTATCAGTCTATTTAGTGATGCCCGCGCCCTTACGGACGATATTTTGCCCGACGGGAGCGTTTCACGGCGGGGATTTTGGGCGGATT
>JAVVPD010000060.1:0-14084 GCA_036655975.1 Desulfovibrionaceae bacterium
TGCCAGTTCTATTTGGGTGTCGGGGTTAGCCACATCGCCGTCTTCGACAACAATTTTAAACTGGTAGACTTCAATGTCGCCGGTTTCATCATTGTAGCGGACTTCAACATCCATATCCTCGCTGAAACGGCGCAGCACCGAAGTGCGAACGGCTTCTTCAAGGGTATCCACGAGCATGTCGCGGTTAAGTCCTTTATCTTTGCTGATCTGGTCAATGGCTTTTTTAAGCTCAAGGTTCATAGTGCCTCCGGCCTTGCGGCGCGTGCCTGTCTGTATAATATCGACGAGTGACTTACCGCGTCCGAATATATGCTATTTACTTTCTGCACGCTTTTTGCCCGGCTTGACGGGATCAATGAAAACGTGAACTCGTTGGATTTTCCGCACTTCTTCCCAGGTGACGGTAAGGCGGAGTGCCGCATCTGCCGTCTGGGGTTCTTGTTCTGGTGTGCCTTCTGTTTGCAGAGGGGCAGGCAGCAGAGTAAAGTCGTGTTCGCCGACTTCCACAAGGGTTCCCGTAAATTTTTTGCGTCCGGGCCAAGCTTCTGGTGATTCGTTGAGCACCAGTTCCATAAGGTCGCCCACAAAGGGGCTTAGTTGCGCCAGATGAAAAAAGCGGCGCGACAGACCCGGCGAAGACACTTCCAATACGTAAGCATCCGTAAAAATATCTTCTACTTCCAGTGCCAAACCCACCATGCGCGAAATGCTCGCACACTGTTCAATACTGGCGGAGGGGCGTGGCCCTTGCTCGTGCACTAAATCGCCTGAAGCGTCTGCGTGGACTTCTTCACTGGCAGGGGTGGCAAGGGGCACGTCGACATAAATGCGGACAACCGTGCGCCCGGACTGGAGAATATCTATGCCCCATATCTCCAGACCACAGGACGCGACCACAGGTTCCGCAATGCGGGTCAGGGTGTCCATAAGTGAAGGTCGGGCCATAAAATTGTTCCTTTGCATAAAAAAAAGGGGGCCTTGCATCAGGCCACCCCGTTGTGAACTTGCGTGTTCTGCATCAGGATGATGAAATAACCGTATTTGTGAAAACACTGGCATTCCAACTGAACCAACGGGACTTTAGACTCTTCGGGGCGTTATTGTCAAGCTTTTTCCGCATAGGCGCCAAATACTTGATCCGCCAATTTGCGGTGTGCTGCGGGCATGCCCAGGCGGGTCATGTCGGGCGGGTGTAGCCAGCGGTATTCGCTGGCTGCCGTCAACACGGGCGGTGTGGGTTTGTCCGGCGTGGAGCTGTCTTGGAGTTCTAAACTGAAACAATGCAGCTTGATACGGTAGGTGGTGTAGCCGTGGCGGATAATGCCGAGTTTTTCTTTTACGCGCACGGCAAAGCCTGTTTCTTCCATAAATTCGCGTACAAGGGCTTGTTCCGGACTTTCGCCTTCTTCAATGCGTCCGCCCGGAAATTCCCATAATTTGCCCCACACCCCTGTAGCCAGCCGTTTTTGCATAAAATAGGCATTGTTGTGGTGTAAAATTCCGGTCACCACCATTAGGGACGTGGTGGGCGTGCTTTTACCGCGCACGGGGCGCTCGTGGGTGATATTCAGGTAATGGCTTTGGCACATGGTCTGCAAAGGGCACATTTCGCACAGGGCTTTTTTTCGGCATACTAAGGCCCCCAGTTCCATCATGGCCTGGTTGTGCATACGCGCTTGCCCCTTGGGCAGGAGGGCTTTTGCCAGTTTACGTACGCGGCTGGCGGCGGGTTCTTGCTTCAGGGGCGTATCAATATCGAACACGCGGGCGATGACCCGCTCCACATTGGCATCGATGCAGGCCGTGTCTGCCCCAAAGGCGATACTGGCAATGGCGCCGGCGGTGTACGGGCCGATGCCGGGCAGGGCACGAATATCGTTGAGGGCGGAGGGGAAGAGGCCATGGTGTCTATCTATAATGATACGCGCGGCTTTGTGCAGATTGCGGGCGCGGGAATAATAGCCGAGGCCTTCCCATTGGTGCAGAATGTCTTCCTCCGGTGCGGCGGCCACAGCGGCAATGTTGGGGAAGCGCTGCATCCAGCGTTCAAAATAGCTGACACCGCGCTCCATTTGGGTTTGCTGGAGCATGATTTCAGAAATCCACACCGCATAGGGGCTATAGTCGCGGCGCCACGGAAGCGGGCGCTGGTGCAGGGCAAACCATGTGTGCAGGGCCTGCCGCATGGGGGGGATTGTAGCGCGTGTCATGCCTGCGGGTGTAGCTTTTTTTGTCGCTCAGGGCAAGGTGGGGCTGGGGCGTTGTCATTGCGGACAGGATACCGTATAGGTGTGAACAATGTTAACGTGTATGTTTGGTGTGTAGTCAGCTAAGGAGAGTTCTATGCTCATAGGCCCATGGTCGCATGACGAATTTATGGACGAAGCGCGTAAATTTCATGGTTATCCTGCTCCGGGTTTGATTATTGGCGGATATATGGTGACCATGGCGCGCGCTGCCTTGCCCCAAGGAATTTTATTTGATGCCATTTCTGAAACGGTGCAATGTTTGCCCGATGCGGTGCAATTATTGACCCCCTGCACCGTGGGCAACGGTTGGCTACGCATTGTTAATTTTGGTATTTATGCGGTGTCGCTGTTTGATAAACGCAGCGGGGAAGGCTTTCGGGTGCGGCTGGACGTGAGCAAACTCGGGCCATGGCCGGAAATTCGGGCGTGGTTTTTGAAAGAAAAAGCCAAATCTGAGCAAAATACCCATGATTTGCAAGATCAGATAAGGGATGCGGGTACCCAAATATTGAGCATGAGCCCCATTGTTGTGCGCCCGGATGTTCTTATCCATAAAGGTAAGGGTCGGGTTGTGCCTTGCCCCCTGTGCGGAGACTGGTATCCCGCCAGTTTCGGGGGTATCTGCCGTTCTTGTCAGGGAGAAAGCCCCTATACCGAAGGGCCGGGCCTGTCCTTTACGGCGGAGCCTGCGCTCAGCGCGCTTCCCGTTGCAGAAGCCGTGGGCAAGCATGCCCTGCACGACATGACACGCATTATTCCTGAGCAGGAAAAAGGCCCCGCCTTTACCGCCGGGCAGGAATTTACCGCCGGTGATGTTTGCCGTTTGCAGCACATGGGGCGCAACCGTGTGTATGTGCTGGAAGATGCGGTACACGGCGAATGTTGCGAAGACTGGGTGCACGAAAATACGGCGGTTACCGCTTTTGCCGAAGCCATGCCCGGCACCTGTGTCCGCGCGGAAGGCGCCCCTCGGGAAGGGAAAATCAATTTCAGTGCCACTGTCGACGGTTTGTTGTCGGTAGACGTGGCGCGGCTGGAGCGTTTTAACCTTGTCCCCCATGTCATGTGCACCACCCGCCACCATATGAGTGTTATTCATACGGGAACCCGCATTGCGGGGACGCGGGCCATTCCCTTATACCTTTCACGGACGGATTTCATTAAGGCTATGGCTGTGCTTGAGGAGGGCCCATTATTTAAGGTTATGCCCATGCGGAGGGCACAGGTGGGCATTCTGGTGACCGGCACTGAAGTTTTTCAGGGGCTGATTCAAGATAAATTTGAGCCTATTATCACCCAAAAGGCCCAGAGCCTGCACTGTCAGGTGGTTGCAAGCCGCATTGCGCCGGACGACGCCACGCATATTAGCCGCTGCGTTGCCGAGCTTATGGACGCCGGCGCGGATCTGATTATCACCACTGCGGGCCTGTCTGTTGACCCTGACGACGTAACCCGCAAGGCGCTTATGGACGCGGGCCTGACGGATGTTCTCTACGGTATTCCCGTTTTGCCCGGCACCATGACCTTAATGGGCCGCATCGGTACTGTGCAGGTGCTCGGTGTGCCCGCGTGTGCCTTATTCTATAAAACCACGGGGCTGGATTTGATTTTGCCCCGCCTGTTAGCCAATGCCCCCATCACGCGGCTGGAATTGGCCCGTTTGGGCAATGGCGGCCTGTGCATGGAATGCAAGAGTTGTGTCTTCCCCAAGTGTCCCTTTGGGAGATAATTTTTTACTGGTTATTTGTCGCCTTTTGTGGCACTGAGATCCATCAATTTGTAAGGAGAATACCCGCATGAGTCAAAATCCCGTTGTATTACTGGAAACATCTTCTGGTGATATCTTGATTGAGCTGTTCGCCGACAAGGCGCCGGAAACCGTGGCGAACTTTTTGGAATATGTGGACAGCGGCTTTTATGCCAATACCATTTTTCATCGCGTGATCAAAAACTTTATGATTCAGGGCGGCGGCATGGGCGTGCGTATGGACGAAAAAGCCACCCGTCCCCCCGTGAAAAACGAAGCCGATAACGGCTTGAAGAACGAAAGGGGCACTGTTGCCATGGCCCGCACCATGGACCCGCACAGCGCCTCGGCCCAATTTTTTGTTAATTTGGTGGACAACGATTTTTTGAACCACTCTGAACCCACCACGCAGGGCTGGGGCTATTGCGTGTTCGGTAAAGTGACCGAAGGCATGGACGTGGCGGACAAGATTGCCAAACTCAAAACAAAATCTGCCGGAATGCACGAGGACGTGCCCGTGGACATGGTGGTCATTACCGCTGCCAGCCGCTTTGAATAGAAACACACGCGGCATAAGGCGCGGTCACGGGGAAAATGCGTAAAGTTTTTTTGGGGAAATAAAAAAAATATTTTTACTTGTGAAAATAATTAATATGGTAAAATTATTGAATAATATTTTTTTATCAAAAAATATTTTCGCTCAAGTAAAAAAATTTGCACCAAAACACTTGCCACCGCCATTGAGATCGCTTATAGATGAGCTGCGGGCGAAATCCGCACTACTGTTTTGTCACAAAACTGCATGGATAAACGTGCAAAATTTAAGGAAGGTATTCACATGAAAAAGCTTGCAACACTTCTTTTGGCCGCTGGCCTCGTGTTCAGTGCAGCCACCGGTGCTAGCGCTATTGATTTCAAAGCGAAGGGTCAATGGCTCATGAGCTTTGATTATGGTCAGGACATGATCTCCAAAAACCGCAATGGTCGTAATGTCGGTGGCTCTGGCTACAGCAACAAGTCCGACAGCTTTGACGCCCAACAGCGTGTACGTTTGCAGTTGGACGCGGTAGCTTCTGAATCTTTGTCCGGTACCGTGTACTTTGAAATTGGCAACCAGCGTTGGGGCCAGGCCACCAATGGCGGCGCTCTGGGTGCTGACGGTACTGTGGTTGAAGTAAAGCGTGCCTACTTGGACTGGATTGTTCCCCAGACCGACCTGAAGATTCGTATGGGTCTGCAAGGCGTAGCTCTGCCCGCATTCAGCAACGGCGCTTCCCAAGTGTTTGATAACGACGTAGCCGGCATCACTGCTTCCTACAAGTTTAACGACACCGTGGCCGCCACCCTGTTGTGGGCTCGTCCTTACAACGACAACTTTGAGGGTGATGAAACTCTCGGGCATAGGGCTTCTAAGAACTTCCTTGACAACTTAGACATGTTTGCCCTGCTCGTGCCCCTGACCTTTGACGGCGTGAAAGTGACCCCTTGGGTGTCTTACGCTGCCGTGGGTAAGAACGTTAGCGTTAATCTTGATGATTCTGAAAACGTAGGTTCCAACAACAAGTACACATCGTACTACGTTGCGGGCATGACCCCTGCTGCTTATGCACAGAAGAATGGCAAGCGTGGCGATGCGTACGGTTCTGCATTCTGGGCTGGCATCACCGGCGAAGTGACCGTGGCTGATCCTTTCCGCTTTGCATGGGACGCTAACTACGGTTCTTACACCAACGGCATTGAAGCCCAAAAGCGCGAAGGTTACTACTTGTCCATCTTGGGCGAATACAAAATGGATTGGGCAACCCCCGGTCTGTATGCTTGGTACTCCTCGGGTGATGACAGCAACGTAAAGAACGGCTCCGAACGTATGCCTTCTTTGTCTGCTGACTCCGCTTCTGACGGCTTCTCCACCTATGCCACCATTGGCGATCCTTACATCGCTCGTGACGGCGTGCTGTCCAACAACTGGATTGGCACTTGGGGTATCGGCGCTCGCTTGAAGGACATCTCCTACTTGGAAGACCTGAAGCACACCTTCCGCATCAACTACATTGCCGGTACCAACAGCCCCACCATGGCTAAGTACATCATGGGCAAAAAGGGCTATACTGACCGTGCCATACACGGCGCTAACATGGGTACACATGACTTCCGTGGCGCTTACGGCACCTATCTGACCACGCAAGACAGCGGTTTGGAATTTGGCCTGACCACTACCTACAAAATCTATGACAACTTGAACATGTTTGCTGACATGAACTACATTGCTATGTTCATGGATCAATCCCGCTCTGTTTGGGGTACCAACAAAGACGGCAAGCACATTCAGTTGCAGGATCCTTGGAACATCAACGTGTCTTTCGTGTACGACTTCTAAACCAAGTCTCCACTTAAGCTAAAGTGTTTTATGGGGAGTCTCCTTCGGGAGGCTCCCCTCATTTTTTCCTGTTTTTTAGCGGGGAACGCATGGGGGGAGGATGAAAAGCTATTTTTTAAGCAAACGCAGAATGGCTTCCATATTCACATGTTCCCGCAAGCAGTGGGCGAGTCTGTTCAGCGCGGGTTCCAAGGTGTAGGGGCTGATTTTGCCTAAGGGCGGGAGCTGTTTACGGCTACGCAGGGCGTCAACAAAAGCGCGGCGGAACGAATCTTCATCAAAAATACCGTGCAGATAGGTGCCGCAGATTCGGCTTTGTGTGGAGCCGGAGGCTACGCTTTCCCAACCAAGAATTTCCCCCCCCGCGCCGTGCACCCAGGGGCGGACGTGCTGGCCTTGCCCCGTCGCTACTTGGGTCAGCCCGTGGTGGATTTCATAGCCGCGCACCGTTTCGCCGCTGGCAAGGTGTGTGCCCACGGTGCGGCGCAAAATTTTATTTTGTCCCATTACGGTGATGAGTGGCAACAGGCCCAGGCCCGTACTGTCCGTATATTTTTCCGCTTCACACTCCGGCAACACGTTTTCGACGGACGTGGGATCACGCACCACCAAACCCAGCATTTGTAAGCCGCCGCAAATTCCCAGTATCACGGGGCCGGTGGGGCTGGCTGCTGCCGCCAGCAGGGCCGCCGCCATGCCACTTTCCCGCAAGGCGTGTAAATCCGCGCAGGTGCTTTTGCTGCCCGGCAAAATAATGGCATCGGGCTGGCCCAATAATGCCGGCTGGCTCACAACGCGCACCCGCACGTCTGGCTCTACCGACAGCGGGTCAATGTCGGTAGCATTGCTGATATGGGGCAGGTCTAGCAGCACAATATCAATGTGGGGCCTTGCCCTTTCCTTTGTTTCGCCCCTTTCAGCGTTGACCCGCAATTTAAAATTTACGGAGTCTTCTTCCGGCAGGCCTAAGTTTGGCAGCCATGGCACCACCCCCCAAAAGGGCTTGCCCGTGCGCTCGGTGGTAAAGGCGAGGGCAGGGCTCAACAAGCTGGCATCACCCCGAAATTTATTAATGATAAATCCCGCTACCCTGCGTTGATCGACCTCGGGCAATAATGCCATGGTGCCCACTAAGGCCGCAAAAACGCCGCCGCGATCAATATCCCCCGCGAGGAGTACCGGAGCTTCCGCATAGTGGGCCATACGCATGTTGACAATATCGTGGGCTTGTAGATTGATTTCCGCAGGGCTGCCCGCGCCTTCTAAAACCATGACCCCCGCCTCGGCAGCTAAAGAATCATAGGCGCGCGTGACACTGGCAAAAGCCTGTTCTTTATAGGCAATATATTCAGCAACCCGCATATGCCCCACCGCTTTGCCCATGATGATAACCTGAGAGCCGGTGTCCGATGCGGGCTTGAGCAACACGGGATTCATCCGCACGTCGGGGGGGCGTCCGCACGCGAGGGCTTGTAAAGCTTGGGCGCGTCCCAGTTCTTCACCCTGTGGGGTGACAAAAGAATTCAAGGCCATATTTTGGGCCTTGAAAGGGGCTGGGCATAGGCCTGCATCGGCAAAAATGCGGCACAGGCCTGCGGTGAGCAGACTTTTACCCGCATTGGAGCAGGTTCCTTGAATCATTATCGCGGGTGTTTTTTTGTGCATTAAGCATTATATCTGTTGTAGCGTGTATTTTCAAATGGCGTTTTTAGCGCCCCGCACTGGAGCTATTTCCATTGACAAAGCTTGTGAAATATATCTAGAGTGAAGGCATCTACTGTACAATAATAAGGAATTTCCCGCGTTATGAACACTCCCCCTAAAAGTAAGCATATCCCCCGCGCCACCATACAGCGTTTGGCGGTGTATGTTCAAGTTTTGGAAACCTTGGGCCGTGAAGGTACTGACGTTATTTCCTCCGACCCTTTGGCGAAAGCCTGCGATGTAAATGCTTCCCAAGTGCGTAAAGATTTAGCCTATTTTGGTGAATTTGGTGTACGCGGCGTGGGCTATTATGTGCAAAGTCTCATCCAATCTATCACGGCGGCGCTCGGTGTAGACCGAGAATGGCGCACTGCCATTGTTGGTGTGGGCAATCTTGGCAAGGCCATTTTGAATCATCCGGATTTCCGCATGCGCGGCTTTAATATTGTGGGCGCCTTTGACTGCGATCCCTTTAAAATTGGTGAAAGTGTTCAGGGTCTTGAGGTAGTCTGTACCAAGCGGATGAAAGAAATTGTGGAAGAAAAAAATATCGAAATCGGCATTATCACCACGCCTCCAGAGCGCGCACAACGCGCGGCGCAATATTTGGTGGATGCCGGCATTAAGGGTATTTTAAACTTTTCCCCTGCGCGCATTAAGGTTCCTGAGCATGTTTACGTGGAATATGTGGATTTTTTCCATCATATGTATTCTTTGGCCTTTCACGTGACTCAGGATGAATTGCCCAAGTAATATGCACACTTCCTCTCCGTGTGACGCTGCCCCAGCGCCCCTGTCGTGGGCGGCTTTCGGCATTGCCGTTGCCTTTCTTACCCGCCTAACAGTACCCCGCATGCGCGTGACCAGTGCCCTGAGTGCCGAGAGTATTGCGGCCTCTGTGGTTTGGTATCCTGTGGTGGGCTTGGGCATGGGGGCCGTGTGTACGGTGCCTGTGTACGGAGTATCTGTGCTGGCAAACGCGCCGCATCTTGCATGGGTATGGGCGTGGGGCTATGTGTGCATCGGCTTTTTTCTGACTCGGGGCCTCCATTGGGACGGCCTTGCCGATATCACCGACGCGTGGGGCAGTGGCGCGCAGGGGCCGCAGTTTTGGAAAATCGTTAAAGATAGTCGTTTGGGGGCATTCGGGGCCATGGGGCAAGTTATGGCTTTCAGTGCTATGCTGATTGCCGCTCAGGCCCATATCAGTCAGCAGCACTGGTGGCCTCTGGTGCTGGCTCCGTGCCTTGGGCGCGCCGCCTGCATTTTTTTGGGCGCTACAAGTGCCCCCCGTGATCCGCATTCCCTTGGAGCTATGGCTTGTCTGGGGGCCACGGTTCGCCGTGCCACGCTCTGGGCCCTCAGCCTTGCGGGTGTGGGCTGTGTTTTTTTTGGGGGGGGGCGGAGTTTTCTGCTCGCCCTAGCAATGGTGCTGTTACTCCTGCCCTTGCGTCGCTTGGCTCAGAAGCACGGCGGCTGCAACGGCGATTTTTTAGGCACTGCTATTGTGCTTTCCGAAGTGCTCACGCTTATGGTATTGCTTGTGTAAACTCTTGCCTGTTGGAGGAAGTACTATGGATTTTACAACTCTTGTGCATCAAGCCCGTACGTGTCGCCGTTTTCACCAATCCCCCGCACTTAGTCCGCAAAATTTAGCTTTTTTGGTGGATTGCGCGCGCGTTTCTCCGTGCGCCCGCAACGCGCAAGTGCTGCGCTTCAGCACTATTTCTAGCCCTGAGGGGTGCGCGGCATTGTTTCCCCACACCCGTTGGGCCGGTGCGCTGAAAGAAGGCGGTACCCCCCCTGAAGGTCAGCGTCCCTCTGGCTATATTGCCGTCCTGTGGCCCGTGGGCTGCAACGCTTTAGTGCATATCGACGCCGGTATTGCTGCCCAGACCATGCAACTTGCTGCCAAAAGTAAGGGCTGGGGCTGCTGCATGCATGCGTCCTTTGACCGCACCCATTGCCCCCACATTTTTCAGGTGCCCGAAGGCTTGGAAATGGCCTTGCTTCTCGCTTTTGGGGTGGCGAATGAAAACTGTGTGCTTGAGCCTATGCCCGCCAACGGCTCTTTTGCGTATTGGCGTGATGCGGATTTGGGACACCACGTTCCCAAGCGCGCCTTGGACGAAGTGTTGCTCAGGCAAGTGTAGGGGCCACTGGCGCCAGTAGCCAGTTTGCAAAAATCTTCTCCAAGTCTGTGTCGCCCATTTCTTGACTCCATGCTTGGAGTTTTTGGGCTTTGCGTTGGAGTTCCTCTGTATTGGCGGCACTTTGCAGTAGCGATTGTGTCGCCTCACTGGCACTTTGGGCCAGTGCGTGCTCACCGGAGCGGGCGGCACTGCGGGCCAAGGCCACGGCATAGGGGGCTAAGGGGAAGAAATGCACTTGGGTGGAGCGTACATTGACGGCATCGGCGTAGGCCTTACGGCTTTCGAGGTGGCGGGCCAACAAGGTATAGCCGTGTTCCCACAAGGGTTCGGCCTCTAGGCGGACGCGGCAGCGTTCTTCGTTAAAGTGCTGGCGGAATGTGGATGTCAGGGCGGCTTCAAGCTGTGCGGGGAGGGTGAGGTAAAGTTCGAGGCTGGGGCTGAGACGGGGAATATAGCCGTCTTCCGCGCCCAAAAGGTGAAGATCGGGCTTAAAAGCGCCGGACTGACGCTGGTTGAGCAGCCGGGCATTGGCGGAATCGTGGTCACTGCGACCGGGGGTCTGGCTGGTGAGGTGGTAGACAATACTGCGCGGCACACAGGCAAGGCGTAGGTTTTGTTGGCGCACAAGGCAGCACAGGTCTAGATCTTCAAAACCGTTGATATAACCTTCGTGCAATTGTCCGCAGCGGAAAAAAAGTTCCTGAGTCAGCAAAAAAGCCGCGCCGGTAATGGCCTGCAGGGGGCGATTTTTGGTGATGAGGGGGTGCTGGTGCGGAAACAGGTCGTATATATGGCTTACTTCCAAGGTGGGGGCAAAGGCAATGCCGCAATGCTGCACACGGCCCGAGGGCAAGAGCAAGAGCGGGCCTACCATGCCCAGACATGGGGAGGTGTCGAGGCTGTCCACCAGCGGTGGCAACCACTCGGGGCTGAGTAGGGTGTCGTTGTTGAGAAACAGCAGCCGTGGCGCGCGGGCGGCTTGGGCCCCAGCATTGCAAGCCTTGGCAAAACCACGGTTTTCCTCATGGCGGATACGCCGAAAGTGTGGGCCAAACAAGGCTTGCCCTGTGGGTTCAAGGGCGGTGGCGCTTTCGTCGGTGGAGCCATTGTCCACGACAATAATTTCAATATTGCTGTGATCTGTGTGTTGCGCGAGTGAGTGCAGGCAGTCACAGGTCATATCCCAAAGATTCCACACGGGAATAATGATGGAGACGGCGGGTGTTGGGGTCATGAGGGGCGCTCCTCGGGGCTTGCGCTGGCAAGGCGGGTAGCTTTGCGGATAAGGTCATGGCAGGCTTGAGCTTGGGTGGTGGTGCGTAATTGGGTAACTTTTTTAGCTTCGTACAGAAATTCCAATTTGAGCTTATTCCCAAAAATATGGGCGGCCTTGGCGCGGTTGTGGGCCTGTTTGAGGCTAGAATGTTGCACATGGCGGATGCTGATCTGCCCGCAGTACAGCACCGTTCCCCCGTGCAGAACGCTCCGCATATCGCGCTCGGCATCGTCGAATTGGCTGGGGCTGAAGCGCACGTCAAAATCCCCATAGGCGGCGATGGAGGACATGCGAATCCAGTGGCAACAGCCAGAAACCGACAGGCACGGGCGGGTGTAGCGGCTGAGTACCGTGTCTACCGTCCCCATGCTGGCACAGTGCAAATGCAAGTTTTCATCAATATCAACAAAACTTTTGTCGCCTTGCTCTGGGGGAAGCAGAAAAAAGTCCGCGCCTTGCACCGTATACGGCGCTTCATGCCCGGTAATGCGGCAGCCGATGGTATCGGCCTTGGGGTGGGCGGCGGCTACAGTTTGCAGATGGTGTAGCCAGTGGTGGTCGAGGAGCAGATCGTCGTCCAGAAACACAATATTGTCGTGTTGGCGCACTTCGGGCAGGGAAAGTAGCCAATTGCGGGCGGCGGGTGCGCCGATATTCACGGGCACGTCCACGCAGTGCAGGGTGTCACCCCACGTGGTGCTAAGGCTGTGTAGCAGCTCGGCGGTGCCATCGGTGGAGCCGTTATTGAGGACAAACACGGGGGCACCGCCCATGTCGCTGGCACGTAAAGATTGCAAGGTTTGGGCCAGAACATCAACTTTATTCCACGAATAGAGCAGCAAGGCAGGGGGGAGGCCTTTGGGGGTGGAAGGGATGTTGGGCAGGGGAAAAACCAAATCGTGCAGGGCCAAAATCATGTTGGGGTGGCTAGGGCACAGGTGCCATATCGACCAGAGCGCGTCACGGGCTTGGGGCATGTTGCCGTGCACAAGATGACAGTGGGCGAGGGCTGTGCCCGTCCACATGGCCCAAGGGTGGGGGGGCTGACCGGGCTTTGTCATGCTAAGGCGGCAGTGCAAAAGCTTTAGGGCCTCCAGTGTTTCGGGGGCACTGGGGCTGTTGTCTACCAATGCCTGCACGCTGAGGCGGGCTTGCCAAAGCGCCGCCTGCGGGCCCTGCGCTTCGGTACTCTCTTGGGTAGGGGCCTTGTGGCGGGCAAGGTGTTGCAGATAGTCCACCATGGGGGCGGCGGTTGCCAGCAGGGGATCAGCATGGTGGATGTGTAATTGTTTAACTATGTGTAAAAGTTTGGTATTTAAGGGTTGTTGCGCCCAAGCAAACAGGGCAAGCTCACGCCCCGCAGGTGCGGTGTGCGGATGTTGCAAGGCCATGCTCACCAGACGTAAAATATTGGGCAGTCCCAGCGCGCCGTAGGGCCACAGGGGAACAGCCTGACACAGAGTGTGCAAGTTTCGGGCGGCGTAGTGTGGTTGCAGGGGGGTGGCGTGGGGCATAGAGGACTCGCAGGCATGTTTTGTGCACTTTGTAGCGTAACGGCGCGCACATTGTCATGTTTTTGGCTTTTTAAAATATGGTGTAGTGTAAAGTTTCCTGATATTCTGTCAAATGTTTAGTGTAGGTACGAGAAACGAGGTACGCAGTGAAATTTTCGTGGAATACGCTCCCGCGCCCTTTGGCGGAACCTTTGCTTAAGGGCAGCGTTGGGCGCTTTCAATTGGCGGAACTGGCGGATGTGGCCCTGAACCTGACCAAGGAAGTGCCCGCTCCGCAAGCCGCGCATTTGCTCGACTTGGCTTCGGATATGTTCAGTGCGGCATGGGAATCAGATTTCCTTGATGCTGACATGGCCCGTCAGGCCTTGACTATGCACGGTATGCGTCCTTTTTTGCATAAAAGTTTTGATAAAATCGCGCACCTTTTGTGTGCTTTGGTGCGTCTGCCTGAGGATACCGCAGAATTGCGCGCCTGCCTCATGACCCGCAATGCCGAACAGACCTTGCAGTATGTGGAACACATGCGTAAGGCTGATCCCACGAATTTGTTTTGGACGCGGCAGGGAATTATGGTGGGCATGGTTGAGGGGCAATTGGATTGGCTCGAACGTTGGGCGCACACCACTGATCCGAGCCTGCCCCGGCCCTTTGTTGAAAGCCTCTTGGGCGATATCGCTTATTGCCGTGGCGAGTATAAAGATGCCTGCGGTCGCTATATGACGGCTTTGCGCGCCTTGCCTTTTTTAGCGTGGCGCGAGAAATTGGGCGAGGCCCTCTTTCATATGGGGCAGATTCCCGAAGCCCTCGGGCAATGGGAAGCCGTGCTGGCGCGGCGTCCGTGGCACACCAATTTAGTGCTCCGCTGTGACGACGTGCGCCGAGGCCGGCATGAGGCCGGCCCCTTGCCCCACGGCAAGGGCGCAGTGCTGCTGTATACGTGGAATAAGGCCGAAGAATTGGCATTGACCCTGACCTCTTTAGCGGCTTCCCAATTGGGTGAGGCCCGTATTATTGTGCTCGACAACGGCTCTACCGACGCCACCCCTGAGGTGATTCGGGCTTGG
>JAVVPD010000061.1:0-13398 GCA_036655975.1 Desulfovibrionaceae bacterium
ACGGGCGGAGAGTCGTTGAGCCGTAAGGAAATTGACGATTTTACCGAATTTGTGAAAATTTATGGGGCGCAGGGCTTGGCTTGGATCAAAATCCGTGAAAACGAGTGGCAGTCGCCCATTGCAAAATTTTTGTCAGACGAAGAGCGCGCGGGCATTGCCAAGGCTCTGGATTTACAGGTGGGCGATATTGCCTTTTTCCAAGCCGGTGAGCCAGACATGGTGAATGCTGCCTTGGGCAACTTGCGTGTACATTTGGGCACGTATTTGAAACTTGTGCCCGAGAATAGTTATAATTTCTTGTGGGTAACAGACTTTCCCCTGTTTGAATACGATCCAGAAGCCAAGCGCTATGTGGCCTGCCACCATCCTTTTACTTCTCCGGCAGTGGGCCATCTTGAATTGCTCAAAACAGATCCGGGGAAGGCTAAAGCGCGGGCCTATGACATGGTGCTCAATGGCAGTGAAGTGGGCGGCGGTTCCATCCGCAACCATTCAGGGCAGGCGCAACGCGATATGCTTGAAGCCCTTGGCTTTACGCCAGAATTGGCTGAAGAACAATTTGGCTTTTTGATTACGGCGCTGGAACACGGCGCCCCGCCTCATGGTGGTATTGCCTTTGGGCTGGATCGCCTGACAATGATTTTGGCGAATGTGGGGAGTATTCGTGATGTTATTGCCTTCCCCAAAACCCAGAAGGCCACCTGTTTATTGACGCAAGCGCCCGCGCCTGTGGACAATAAGCAATTGCGCGAATTGGGCTTACGCTTGCGCGAGCAAGCTAAAGAAACTGAAAAATAGCGAGAATGGTATGCTTTTGGATATAGTAACCTACCCTGATCCACGTTTAAAACGCATTGCGGTACCTGTGGAAGAAATTAGTCCCGAGGTGCGTGAACTGGCGAAAAACATGGCGGAAACCATGTACAACGCGCGTGGGGTGGGCCTTGCCGCCCCGCAGGTGGGGCATAGCATCCGTCTTATCGTGACGGATGTTTCTGGGCCTGAGGAGCGTAAGGCCTTGCGGGTGTTGGTGAATCCCGAAATTGTGCTCACGGGGGTGAAGATACGCAGTGAAGGCGAAGGCTGTTTGTCCGTACCGCACAATTACCGTGCGGATGTTATGCGTTACAGTAACATTATCCTCAAATGTCATGATTTGGACGGCAATACCTTTGAAGAAGCTTTAGAAGACTATCCTGCCATTGTGGTGCAACACGAGATAGATCACCTTGAGGGTACCTTGTTTATTGACCATATCAGCCGTTTACGCCGTACTTTGTTTGATACAAAGGTAAAAAAATGGATGAAGCGCGACTCTCAATAGTTTTTATGGGCACGCCCCCTTTTGCGGCAACAATTTTAGAACAGTTGCTGCAATGGTCGTGGGCGAAAGTGTGCGGGGTGTATTGCCAGCCTGACCGCCCTTCCGGGCGGGGGCATGCCCTGCACGCGTGCGCGGTTAAGCAATGCGCTTTGACGCATGGCTTGCCGGTATGGCAGCCGCAGAACTTTAAAAGCCCAGAAGCCTGTGCGGCTTTGGAAGCCTTGCAGCCCGACTTTTTGATTGTGGCGGCTTATGGCCTGCTGTTACCGCAAAAAGTGTTGGACATAGCGCGCGTGGCTCCGGTCAATGTTCACGGTTCTATTTTGCCTTTGTATCGTGGGGCCGCGCCCATTCAGCGGGCCGTGTGGGACAATTGCGCCACCACGGGGGTGTCGATTATGCGTATGGAAGCGGGGCTGGATACGGGCCCGGTATACGCTGTCCGCACGCTGCCCATCGGGGAGCACACGGCAGGCTCCTTGCACGAGGCTTTGTCCGTGCTGGGCGCACAGGCACTGGAAGAAAGTTTACCGGCTATGGCCCGTGGTGACTTGCGGGCCGTGGCGCAGGATAACACTCGGGCCAGCCACGCGGCTAAGTTGACCAAGGGTGACGGTCGTATTGATTGGGACGTGCCCTGTGTGCAGGTTCACGCACAGGTGCGGGCGGTGCTTCCGTGGCCCGCAGCGCAAACGGTATTTTTGTTGCCAGAAAGGGAAGCTTTGGACATCCAGTTCACCGTAGGGGCCATAGTGGCACAGAGGCCCGATTCTGTGCCTTCTGGGGCCTTGTGGCATTTTGGGGGCGGAAAATGGGGCATTGTAACCCGCGATGGTGTGTATGCATTCCGTGAACTGAAAGTTTCGGGCAAAAAAATGGTTTCGGCCCTGGCCTTTGCCCAAGGATATTTCCCCAAGGGCGTCACAGGAGCTTGGGGCCGTGCCTTGTCCCCCGCCGAGATGTCCCCGCGTGTTTGAAAAATCTCCCCACTCTCTCCCGCGCTATGAATACGGCGGGGCGCGCAAACGTGTGTTCATTGGTTTGATGGTTGGCTCGTGCGGGCTGATTATGGCCTTACTCCTTGCCGTGTGGATTGTGCCCTATTTGGGGCTTTCGGTCATTCATCCTTCTTTACCTTTTTTATCAGGTGTTTTTTTCAGCCTGTGCTTGTTGGCAATACTCTGGATTTGCGCTACTCTCGTATACCATATTTATACAGGGCGCTCCATGCCTGGTATAAAAAGAGTGCGGGCACTGACCATTCGTTTAATTCTGCCGCTCATGGAATTATTGGGGCGTTTTGTGGGCATCAAGCGCAGTGATGTGCGTTTGTCCTTTGTGAAGGTCAACAACGAAATGGTGTTAGCCTCGGGTATTAGGGTTCGCCCGCAGAAATTATTGCTGCTGCTGCCCCACTGTATCCAACGTGCGGTTTGCCCCCACCGTTTGACAACCTGCTTGGAGCGCTGTTCACGTTGCGGTTTGTGCCCCATGGGCGCTCTGCTGGACTTGCGTGACCGTTATGGTTTTGTCATGGCGGTTGCCAGTGGGGGCACCATTGCTCGGCGCATTGTTGTCGAGGCGCGCCCCCAATTGATCATTGCGGTGGCCTGTGAACGCGACTTGACCTCGGGTATTCAAGACAGTTACCCCCTGCCCGTCTTTGGTGTACTCAATACCCGCCCCAAAGGGCCCTGTGTGGATACTTTGGTTGATGTGGTGAAACTGGATGAAGTGGTGAAGTTTTTTCTGGCGGAGGTTCCTACCCTAGGTATTACGGGGTGAATTATGACGCAAGAAGCGTGTAAAGCGGCAAAGGCACCGCTCGTGGGGCTTATTTTAGCGGGAGGGCTGTCGTCGCGTATGGGGGTGCACAAGCCGAGCCTGAAGGTTCACGGCGAGAATCAACCCGATATGCTGGTTCGTACAGCCGCCCTGTTGCATGCCTGCGTGCCAGAAGTGTGGATATCCTGCCGTGCCGGGCAGCAGGTGCCGGGCTATGTATGTGTGCAGGATGTGCGGGAAGGTCTTGGGCCTATCGGCGGCATTTATACTGCCCTGCTCGCTTTACAAAACACAGCCTACAGCGGGCTGCTCGCACTTTCGTGCGATTTGCCCTTTATGCACGGGGAAACGCTGGCAATGTTAGTGCAAAGCCATACCGCCGCGCAGCCGCTGATGACAACATTTAAGCAGGCGGATACGGGTTTTATCGAAGCTTTAGTTGCGGTGTATCACCGCGAGGCCCTGCCCTATTTCCAAAGGGCTGTGGACGCAGGTATACGCCAAATGAATAAGGTGATCCCTGAGGCATTGCGTTGCGATATTATCTATCAGCATAGCGACGCTTTGCCTTTTTTTAATATCAATTATCCTGCTGATCTGGAAACGGCCCGCCGCCTTATTCAAGCCTTATAAGCCCAAAACATGTGGGCTTTTGCTACAAAGCTTTGGCCAACAGTGCCTTTTTCATGGCAACTTTGTTACTATACATATTTGCGTCCGCACGGGTAAATACTTGTTCAAGATTCGTATCGCGGCTTGGCTCATAAAAGGCATAGCCGAAAGCGATACTCAGCGGTATTTTATTCTTTTCATTGTGCTCGGCCACAAGAGTGAGCATGGTTTCATGCAAGGCTTCTGCGGCATCGGCGTCTATATTCTCCAAAATTGTGGAAAATTCATCGCCCCCGATGCGGAAAACAGGACAATGGGAAAAAGCTTTGCAGATGAGTTTGGCACTGTTGGAGATATAGCTATCCCCCGTGGCGTGGCCAAAGGTGTCATTAATATGTTTTAAGCCGTTCAAGTCAAATACAGCAATGCCCACTTGGGTATGTTGGTCTAATTTTTGGTTATATTTCTCCAAAAACTGTTCATACGAGAAACGGTTGCGTATAGCCGTTAGGGGATCGCTGCTCATCAATTGCATGATACGTTTATTGTACGCGCGGATTTCTTTGGTAGTAATAAAGAGCACGAGTATTGTAATGAGAAATATAATACATATTTTTTTAATGTATTGTAGTCTAAAATTTTTTGTGATTTCTGTGGTGTCTTTTTCAACAACAAGATACCATTGTAAGTTTGGAATGTATTGGATTATATAAAATGTATCAATACCATTCATCGAAACTTTATGTGTTGATTCTTCAACTTTATTATGAATAATTTTTTCTTTAATTGCTGAAAAATATTTGTTATTGAAAAAATTGAGTGCGGAAAATTTTGTGTTTTGTGACGAAACCTGCAAATTCCCAGAGCTATCCATCAGGTAAGCTTTAATGCTAAATTCTTTTTCATATTGTTGTAGTAATTTTTGTACATACTCTGTTTTTAGCCCAACGCCTACTACACCCAATAAGGGAGCATCTTTATCAATATTATCACGTACAGTACAATTTACAAAAATAGTGATAGCATCGGCATTGGCGGCGTCAACATCAACATACAAAGAATGATCCACATTTTCTTTAAGAAATTTATAGTACCAGACGTTTTCCGGCTTATCTGGGGTAATAATTCTGTCAATACCGTGATAATGGTAGTACCTTTTGCTTTTTTCTGAAACCAGAAAAATGGAATCGTATTGGTATTTTTCTTGGTAGGCAAGGAGATATTCTTGGAGTTGTGCGAGATAGTCAGGATCAACGAGATGCTTTTCTTCTTCCAACATCAATTTTTGTAGAAATACATCGTTTGCCATGGTCAGAGAAATATGAATGGGCTTTTCAAGCAGAGAATTGATCTTTGAATA
This sequence comes from Desulfovibrionaceae bacterium, assembly GCA_036655975.1. Taxonomy (GTDB): domain Bacteria; phylum Desulfobacterota; class Desulfovibrionia; order Desulfovibrionales; family Desulfovibrionaceae; genus CASQEL01. The sequence continues at coordinate 5,082 of JAVVPD010000061.1, forward strand.
AATATTTTCAGAACTGAGTTTTGAGATGTTACTGATATCTTTTTCAAGCATTTCCGTATTTGAGACGTGACTTATATAGGAAGTTACCAAAAAACCCAGCGCGATAATAATACATATCGTAATATTCGTATATAAAAGGGAATTTTTCTTCATGGCGTATCCTAAAATAACTCCTAAAGAGAGAAATGTATAAAATTATATAAACATATAAAGGTTTTTCGGGTGCTCGTCACTATGAAATTTTAAAAAGTAATACAAAGCCCTCCCCTATATTAGGGGGGAGGGCTTTGCTAAAACGGATGCTTGTGAGACTCCTAAAGTATCACACGTATAAAATCAAGGCAATAATAGCAAGATCTTCTGTGCCGGTATTTTCCAAGCCGTGTACTTCACCCGAGGGGCACACGGTTACATCCCCCGCGTGTACGGTTTTAATCTGACCGTTGTCGTCATAGCTGCCCTCCCCAGAAAGAATGTAGTATACTTCAAATTCGTCGTGGTGAGGATGGGTGCCGATGGATACCCCCGGCTTGAGCACACTGTGGGTGAACAGGCGACCCTTGCCGCAGAACTCACCTTCTTGCAGAATATTGGTTATGGCTAGTGGCCCCTTGCCGCCTTTCATACAGTCCACAACAGCTTTTTTTACGTTTTTGTTTGGGCAGATCATGGTTAATCCTTTGGGGCTTGAGGGTTTGTGGGGTGATCCTTGGTGCAGGGTGAAGGGACAGGCCGTGCAGGGCGCGGCTTAACCACAACACGGGCGCGTGGGCGTAGGGCGGCTTTGGGAGGGGCTTTAAGCACGGGGCGTCGCGCTGGCGCGGGCATGTCCCTGATGTGAATGTCCATTTGCGGGAAGGCCACTTCAATGCCGTGCTGGCGGAATAAGGTGTCCAGCTCAAAGCGGATGACCGAGGCGGTGGAAACCCCCACATCATAGTCGTGCACCCAAAAGCGCAGTGAAAAATTCAGGGTGGAATTGCCAAAATCGGTAAACAAGACCACTGGTGGGGGGTATTTAAGCACATTGGGGGAGGCTATCGCCACATCTTTGAGCAATTTCATCACCATTTGGGTGTCACTGCCATAGGCCACGCCCACGTTAATTTCGCGGCGCACGCTCCGGCTATTGCGGGTCCAGTTGATCAGTCGGGTGGACACAAATTCGGAGTTTGGCACATAGATAACGGCATTATCATAGGTTTCAACCGTTGTGGCGCGCACACTTATCTTGCGGACGGTACCTGTTACCCCGCCCACGTCCACCACGTCTCCTTCCTGCAGGGTACGGCTGAAAATAAGAATCAGGCCCGACAAAAAGTTGTTGACAATAGCCTGCATACCAAAACCGATACCGACAGACAAACCACCGGCTACAACGGCCAAATTTGCAAGGGCTACCCCCAGCGAATGCAGGACAAAGAGGCCGAAACCGCCCCACATGCAATAGGTGAAGGCCGTTTGCAGGGGGGGGATAAGCGTGGAATCAACGCGGATGCCCTGTGTGGGCATTTTGCGTAAAAAGGCTGTGCCCATGCCCACGGCAGTGCGGGTAATATAGAAAACACTGATAATGAGGAGAACTTGCAGGAAGTTAAAGCGGGTTTCCCCCACACTAAAGCCAGAAATGGCATAATGCTGTAAAAGCGCAATACCCCCTGGCAGCGTGAGCATCCATAGGGCAAGGCCCACAAACATTGTCAGCAGCACAACAGGCGCAGCGCAGGCAATAATAATACTGCCGATGACGGCTTTGATGCCTTCTTCCGGTAATTTTTTAGCGGTGGTGTGGATGAGGTGTATGCCCCCAATACATAATTGTACGGCAACAGCCAGCCCCACAAACAGCATATACAGCAAAATGGCGTAGCGGGGCATGCCCAGAAGCACCAGTGCCAAGCTGATCCACAACACAGCGGGTTCGATCTGCATGATGGTGGTTTCATATTGCAAAGGGCAATTATTGCTCCGGCGGAAGCGCTGCCAGATCAACGCGCTGAGCACAATAAAGGTCCACGCGCCCATAAAGATTAGTGTGGGCAGCGCGGGGTACATAAGTATATAGCCGCCCAAAGCTACAGGGAATATGGGCCACAGGGGTGAGGTACGGGGCAGATCCGTCGTGTCGATACAGCGCAGATCCCACGCCAGCGAGATCTGCCCTATCAGCAAAAACACATTGCCGATCATGAGCAGCCCGCGAAAATAATCACCCTCGGGAGAAGCTGAAGAGATCATCAATGAGGCGCCGATACATACCCACGGCAAACTGGTACGGAAAATATGACTATAGGAGGTGCTCCCCGCACCTTTGCGTACTCGGCGGTACAAAATCATGCAGATCACGCTACAGGTGAGGAGAATAATACCAAAACGCAAGCCTACAGTACGCCACATTTCAAATCCCTGAGGGATTTCCATGGGCAGACGCAGGGAAAATTGCTGGGCGGCGGCTTCGAATTCAACCTGCAAATCGTTCCAATAGCGGCTATCAGTATAGCGAATGGGCGAAGAAATATAATATTTTTCCCACAAAGTCGGTAAGTGTGCGGTGATGGCTGTGTCCGCGCGCTTAATACTTTCCCCCAGCAATTTGCCCGCAGTCAGCGCGTTGTCTAGCCGGGCCACTGTTTCCGTCAGGCGCTTTTTCACCTGACTGAGGGTGTCCATGTAGGAACGCATTTCCTGCCCCGCGCTGGAATTATTGCGGACATCAGGGGGAACAGTTTTTTCCAGTTGTGTCACTTTGTCCAGTAAATCTTGGGCAGTGGAGCGTGCAGACAGCGCAGGCGCCATCACCTTGTTCAGTTCCACCCCTGTTTTGCGGATACGCATATTTACCGCTTCCAGCACCCGGGGCACCGTGCCGTAGGTGGAGCTGACAATGTACAGCCTTCGAATTTCTTGATCCAGCGGGGCTACTTCTTTAGCTAAGGCGCGGGACATGCTGGGCAATTCCTTACGTAATTTTTCTGCTTCCGTAGAAATGTCAGCTAAATATTGTTTTTGGTTGGCCCAAGCCGTTTCCCAAGGGTCTACTTCGGGGGGGACAACAACTTCCTCTGAGGCAGAATGAGCCTTGGTTGTCGGGGGGGTTTGGGGATCCATCAACACGACAAACAAGGCCAGTCCCACGAGGAAGAGGCACGCTGAAAAAATGGAGACAATTTTCTTTTTTTGCATAAATGTTCACCTTCGGAACTGTGCAGCAAGGGAATGGTAAAAACAGGCTTAAAATAGCGCAATCCCCCATGTATTAAAAGCATAAAAATACGACTATTTTTATGTGTGGATAAATATATACAGGCAGGGCTTGTAGTTCAAGGTATGAAAGGCTATGATTTTTGGACATTGAACTTTTAGCCACGGGAAAAAGACCATGAAATCACCTGTAAAAACGACTGACGCCCCTGCGGCCATTGGCCCCTATAGTCAAGCTATTTCCACGGGGTCTTTGTTATTTGTGTCCGGTCAACTGCCTGTTGATCCGACCACCGGCACGATAGTCCCCGGTGATGCCAAGGCACAGGCCGCGCAGGCTTGTAAAAACGCGCAAGCCATTTTAAAGGCCGCAGGCACCAATACGGATTCTGTAGTGAAAACCACGGTATTTATTACGGATATGGCGGATTTTCCCCTCGTCAATGAAGCGTATAAAGCCGTATTCACCACGCCCTTTCCCGCACGTTCGTGCTTTGCTGTTAAGGCGCTGCCCATGAACGCTTTAGTGGAAATTGAGCTCATTGCGAATATATAATTTTTTCCCTATTTTTTATACGTTGATGGCATAAACCCCGTATGGCGTAGGCGAAATTTATTTCTTATCGTTCCAACGCGGATACGGGGGATATATGTCAAAAATTCGTCAAGTTGACGTTACAAAGTTGCGACGAGGCATGTATGTTGTGGATACAGCCCACGGGCTTGTCCTTGCCCCACCGCTCTATTCTGTGGAAGGTTTTATTCTCAGCCCACGCGAAGGGAAAGAATTAAAAAAACGCGGTTTTTTGTACGCCTATATCAATGAGGCACGCTCCGTGGTTTTGCCCGATGCGGATGTGGAAATTGACACGACGACCAAGCTTCGCCTTGATTCTCCCCGCGTTCCGCTATTTTATCAAATGGTCAATTATCAGGATGAAGTGCGTAAGGCTCAGGCATTGCACATTCAGGCCTTGGCTGCGGCAAAACAGATGCACGCAACACTTGAGGCAGGCCTGAACGAAAACGCGATTCAGGCCATTCAGGGGGTGATCAAGGGCACCATTGAAAGCCTGAAGCGCAATGAAAATGCCCTACTCAGCATTGCGCGTTTGCGTAATGCTGATGAATACACCTTTACCCACAGTGTGAATGTTGCCATGTACGCCGTCGTGCTGGGCCGGCGCTTACACGTGACGGATTTGTGTTTGGAAGAACTGGCGCTGGCGGGATTTTTTCACGATATCGGTAAAATTCTTGTGCCCCAAGAGGTGCTGAATTTTCCGGGAAAGCTTGATGACGAGCAATTTAAAGTGATGCAAGCCCACGCAGAATTGGGGCGCATTTTTTTGGAGCATTATCCCAGTGTGCCCGCCATTGCCAGAACCGGTGCCATGGATCACCACGAGCGCCGCAACGGCTCCGGCTACCCCTTGCACAAGAAAGAGGACGAAATCAGCTTGGTGGGCAAAATTTTGGCTGTAGCGGATGTGTACGACGCCCTCACCAGTCAGCGCTGTTATAAAAAAGCCTATAGCCCTTCAAAATCCCTGTCTATCATGTATACCTCAAAAGATGAGGATTTTTCTCCGGGCTTTATGGAAGCCTTTATTGAAGCGATGGGCGTGTACCCTGTGGGCAGTTTGGTGAAACTCTCCAATAATTATATCGCCGTGGTTGTAGAACAAAATCAGAATCTGGCGCTTAAACCCAAACTTGTTACCCTGATTGATGCCTTTGGGGGAAAAATCAGCTACCCGAAACTTCTGAATCTTGAAATACATTCCAGTATTTCTATTGTTGAAGCCCTCCAGAGTTTACCTCTCGATATTGATCTTGAACAAGCCGTGTTGTACGCTACATAGTGCTTTTTCCTTTTAAGTGCCTATTTGTAAGAGAAGCACAGACGCTTCAAAGGGGCTTGACCTTTTTCCTGCCCTTGCGCTATCTATAGAAGCCGCGAGGTATATACATTGAAAATTCGGCAAGTTGAAATTACAAAATTGCAGAGAGGCATGTACGTTTTGGACACGCTCCGTGGGCAGGAACTTGCACCGCCTGTTTATTCTGCTGCGGGTTTCATTCTTAATGCCGATGAAGGGCAGGAGCTTAAAGAACAGGGCTTTTTATACGCCTATATAGACGTTGAACGTTCTATGGCTGTGCCCGCTGCGGATTTGGAAGTTGATGTGCTCCAGCAGCAGCGCAATCTCACTTCTGCGGAGAATAGAATTTTTCCGACGGTGAGCTATCAGGACGAAGTGCGTAGCGCACAGTCCGTGCATGTTCAGGCACTTAATGCGGCCCATAACATGCACGAAATTTTGAAGTCTGGGATGGAAAAAGGGGCCGTAGACTCCATTTATACCGTTATGCAGGGTACTATTGACAGTCTGAAGCGTAATGAAAACGCGCTTCTGAGTATTACGCGCCTCCGTAAAGCTGATGAATATACTTTTACACATAGCGTGAATGTTGCCATGTATGCTGTGGTGCTGGGGCGGCGTTTGTGCGTTCAGGATGCGTTTTTACCCGATCTAGCCTTGGCGGGATTTTTCCATGATATTGGCAAGATGATGGTACCGCACGATGTGTTGAATTTTCCGGGCAAGCTTAGTGCGAATAGTTATAAAATTATGCGGGGACACCCCGAATTGGGCCGGATATTTTTGGAACGCTACCCTGATATACCCGAAATTGTCAAAACAGGGGTCATAGAGCACCATGAACGCTACGACGGCAGCGGCTACCCTCGACAAAAAAAGCACGATGAAATCAGCCTAGTGGGAAAAATTCTCGCTGTGGTGGATATGTACGACGCGCTCTCTAGCAAACGCTGCTATAAAAATGCGTATACGCCGTCACAATCGCTGTCCATACTGTATAAAATACGGGAAACGGATTTTGCACCGGGTTTTGTGGAAAACTTTATTGATGCCTTGGGCGTGTACCCTGTGGGGAGTCTTGTCCTGTTGTCCGACAAGTCCTTGGCGGTGGTTACGGAGCAACACCCGGCTTTATCCTTGAAACCTAAGGTTGTCCTGCTTGTGAATGCTCGGGGGGGGCGGATCGTCCACCCGCAGCTACTGGATTTAGCAGAACAAAGCAAAATATCCATTGTTGAATCTGTGGCGAGATTGCCCATGCCTATGGATTTGGAACACATTGTTTTGCAGGTAGCATGAACTCGATCTTAAGCGCTCTTCCTTTCCCCGTGGCCCTACACGCCTGTGCGGACTATCAGCCGGAGCGTGTAGATTTGGCGATCTTTGGCTGCCTTGATGCCTGCGGATGGGCCCCTCCCTACGGTTGCCGGGTGCTGGTTAAACCCAATCTCTTGCGCGCCGATGCCCTTACCTGCACACATCCGTACATCGTGCGCGCCGCCTGCCAATGGTTGCTGGATCACCACGCCCAAGTGACGGTTGCGGATTCTCCGGGCTTTGGTACTGCCGCCCATGTGGCGCGGAGCATCGGTCTGAGTGCCGCGCTTAAACCCTTGGGCCTGAGTGTTGCTTCTCTTGAACAGGCCTTGCCCGTGCCCCTGCCCCATGGCGGTGGGGGGCATTGGGGGGTTTCTGCCACGGCGTTGCAGGCGGACGTCATTTTGTCCGTCCCTAAGGTCAAGGCCCATTGTCAGATGCGTTTAACCTTGGCCGTAAAAAATCTTTTTGGCTGTGTGTGCGGCTGGCGCAAAGCCGTGGCCCATACTGTGCAGGGCGTGAGCGCCGCACAATTTACTGCCGCGCTGGTGGACCTGTGGGCTGCGCTACCTCCGGTTATGGCTCTCGCTGACGGCATTGAAGGGATGCACAAAACCGGCCCTTCAGGGGGGGCTCCTTTCCCCTTGCACTGCGTAGCGGCCTCCACCTCTGCCATGGCTCTTGATACGGCTTTCTACACGATGCTTAAGGTGCAGAGCGCAGATGTTCCCCTGTGGCTGGCAAGCTGTAAGCGCCAAATAGCCGGCGCGCAATGGCAGGATTTGACCTTTCCCCTTGCCCAGCCTCATGATTTTGATACCGCAAACTTTATTGTGCCCGCACAGCTCATGGGCCTGTCCTTTCGGCCTCAGCGTTTATTGTTCAGCCTGTGCCGCCGTTGGTGGCAAAGCGTCTTTCCGCACGCAAACTCTTAGCCTGAGAGCACTGTCATGTCCCTTATTCTGCCTCACCAAACCCCCTTATACGCCCTGACAGATTCTCGTCTTTCTCTGGGCAGACCCGTGGAAGAGGTTGCCGCCGCGCTGTTGAAAGCCGGAGTCAAAATTTTACAATATCGTGAAAAAAAAGCTAAAGCAGGGCAGATGCTTAAAGAATGTACCGTGCTGCGCCGTCTTACCCGCGAAGCCGGAGCCTGCTTTATTATTAATGATCACATTGATATTGCCATGCTTGTGGATGCTGACGGCGTGCACGTGGGTCAAGAAGATCTTCCCGTGCCCGCCGTGCGTCAGCTTCTGGGGCCGCAAAAAATTATCGGTTTGTCTACCCATAATCCTGAGCAGGCCCGAGCCGCCCTGGAAGCCGGCGCGGACTATATTGGCGTGGGGCCTATTTTTGCCACCCAAACCAAGGAAGATGTCTGCGCTCCCGTGGGCTATGACTATCTTGATTGGGTTGCCGCGCATAGTGACCTGCCTTTTGTTGCCATCGGCGGCATAAAAATCCACAACATTGCTGAAGTTGTCAGCCACGGTGCCCGCTGCTGCGCGCTGGTTTCTGAACTTGTTGGCGCCCCGGATATTGCCATGCAGGTTGCCAAAGTCCGGCAGGAGATTGCAAAAGGGAAAGCGCTGTTGCAAGAGCCTGCGTAGCAAGAGCCGCTGCCGGCACGGGGAGCCCTCCGATATGGTGAGAACTCCCCGTATTTTTTAGGCAAAGAGGTATAAGCCTAACCCCATGATCAGGCCACTGCAGAGCAGGGTCATAATACAGGGGCCCATAATATCGCGCACACCGAGCTTGGCAATGGCCAGCATGGGGAGGGCCCAGAAGGGCTGAATCATGTTTGTCCATTGGTCACCATAGGCCACAGCCATACTCACCAGCCCAGGGTTGGCCCCCAATTCAAGGGCAGCGGGAATGGTGATAGGGGCTTGCACAATCCACTGTCC
>JAVVPD010000062.1:0-12820 GCA_036655975.1 Desulfovibrionaceae bacterium
GCCGCCGAGGTAGGCTATCCCGTGGTGCTCAAAATCGCTTCAGCCGAGATTGCCCATAAGTCTGACATGGGCGGCGTGCGTTTGAATCTCAAAGATGAATCCGCAGTGCGGGCGGCCTTTGCCGAAATTTTGGACAATGCGGCCCGCCACGCGCCAGAGGCACAGGTGGACGGGGTGTATGTGCAGGGCATGCTCAAGCCGGGTTTGGAAGTCATCATCGGTGTGCAAAACGACCCGCAATTTGGCCCTGCCGTACTGGTGGGTCTGGGGGGGATTTTTGTAGAGGTTTTCCGCGACGCCGCCATGTTGCCCGCGCCCTTTAGCCAGGCAGAGGCCCTCGGCATGCTACGCTCGCTCAAAGCCCTGCCGCTGTTCACCGGTTGCCGAGGGCGAGTGCCGCTCGATATGGACGCGCTGGCGGAAACCGTTGCCAAGGTCTCTCGCCTCGCCGCCGAATGCCGACACAGTATCGCCGAACTCGATGTGAATCCGGTATTTGTCTACCCCGTAGGCGAGGGTTGCTGCGCCGCCGATGCCCTCATCATCCTGTCCGAGTAAAGGAGCCCTCCATGAGTCTTTTCAGAAAATACTTTGTCCTGTTTGCCCTCTCCCTCGGCTACGGGGCCAGCTATATGCTGCCCTACATTAAGTATGTCTTTTATGACCAGCTGCTGCTAGCCACAGGCTGCAATAACGAACAGGCTGGCCTTCTGCTGACCATCTATACCGCGTTCAACTTGGCCCTCTACATTCCCGGGGGCTGGGTAGCCGACAAATACAGTGCCAAATGGGTGCTCGTGGCCTCACTCTTGGGGACAGGTCTGCTCAACTTCTACTTTGCCTATGACATGACCTACAGCACGGCCATTTTCATCTGGATTGGTCTGGCTTTCAGCACAGCTTTTGCGTTCTGGTCGGGTGTCATTAAGGCTATCCGCCTGCTGGGCAGCGCCGCTGAACAAGGTAAGCTGTACGGTTTCTTCAGCTCGGGCGTGGGCGCTTTCTCCGCCATGGTGTCGGCGCTGGGCCTGCTGGTCTACGGTCTGTTCACGGCGGATGCCGTGGCAGGGCTTAAGGGTGTTGTGGTGGTGCAGGGCGCGGCCTGCGTGCTCTCTTCCATCATTGTGCTTTTCTTTTATGCCGAGTCCGGCGAAGGTGCCGCGCAGTCCGACGACGAAAAGTTCAAGACCAGCGACATTCTCACCGTGCTTAAGAACCCCATGACGTGGATTATATCCATTCTGATCTTCTGCGGGCACGGCATCTACACCAGTCAATCCTATTTCAACCCTTACATGACCAACGTCATCGGCGTGACTCTGGCCTTTTCCGGCGTGTTAGCCATTGTGCGTACCCATGTGCTGCGCCTTGTCTGCGGCCCGCTGGGCGGCATTCTGGCGGACAAAATCCAATCCCCCGGCAAGGTGCTGGTGGTATGCTTTGGCCTTATGGTGGCCTTGCTTGCCGTGTTCATGGCTGTTCCCGTGGGTACCAGTGCCGCCGTGGTTATCGGTTTGCAATTGGTGCTGGCTGCCGTGACCTTCACCGCATATTCCATCCTTTATTCCTGCGTTGAAGAAGTGGGCGTACCGCGCAAGTTCACCGGCACCACCGTAGCCATAGCCTCCATGATCGGCTATCTGCCGGATATGATCTACAATCCGCTCTTCGGCATATGGCTCGATAAGTTTAAGAACGACGGCTACCTGTACATATTCGCCTTCCTAGCCGCGTCTGGGCTGGTGGGACTGTGGGCCAGTCTGCTCATCTACCGCAAGGGGCGTAGCCTCAAGGCGGCGCAGGCACAGGCTCCCGCATAGCATAAGGGGGCTGGCGAACACTCCGTCGTCAGCCCCCAGACAAAAACAATCTTTTACAGCAGCGTCATCACAGGCCAGCCCAGCTATTGCCACGATTTTACCGTCGCCATCGGCTGAAAAGGAACGCACATGGGTGTCTTGGATTACCTCATTTTGGCAGGATATCTTCTGCTACTGCTGGGCATAGGCTGGCGATTACGCAAAACGCAAAGTAGTGTGGAGGAATACTTCATCGGCGGGCGTCAGGCGGGCACCATAACCCTTATGGCCCTCTGGATGTCGTCATGGATAGGCGGAGCTTCCATTATCGGCAACGCCGAGCAGGCCTATACGTCGGGAATGGATTCTTTGTGGTATCCGGCGGCTATCTCCTTTGGCTGTGTGGTTTTTGCCCTCACCTTCAGCGGTCGCATCAAGGCCGCTGGCGACACCTTCCGTCATGTTACCTATCCTGATTTTTTGGAAGGACGTTATGGCGCACGGTGCCGCACCATGGGCACCATCACCACTATTTTCGCCAATATTGGCTATACTGCGGGGCAATTACTCAGCGCAGCCACCATTCTCAACGTGTTGTCGGGGTGGAGCACGGGTTTTTCTCTCTTTTTGGCAACCGCCGTCACCATATTCTACACCGTTCTTGGCGGCTTCAAAGCCATGGACCACACCTCGCGCCTACAAGCTTTCATTATCTTTTTCGGCCTGCTGGTCTTTGGCCTCCCCTCTACTTTGGAAGCGGTGGGGGGCTTTTCTCAGTTGCAGGCCCAATTGCCGCCCGCCTTTCTCTCCACCACGTCCATGCCTGTGTCGAGTATCCTCGCGCTATTTTGTAGCGTGGGCATGACATTCTATACCTCCATGGACAGCTACACCCGCTGCTTTTCAGCCAAAAGCCAGAGCGCCGCGCGCAACGGCACCCTATTGGCTGCGGGGCTGGTGGTGGGCATAGGCATATCCGTCTGCATCATGGGCATAGCCGCGCGGGTGCTCTTCCCCGCACTGGAAAACGGCACCAATGCCTTTGTCATGCTCATGATGCACATTTTTCCCCCTGGCGGCAAAGGGCTCATGCTCATTGTCATTTTGTCCGCCATCATGTCCACGGCCAATTCCTGCATACTCACGGCCTCAGCCAATCTGAGCCATGACATCTACCACCGCTTTCTGCGGCCCCAAGCTTCGCAACAGCATCTGGTCAGCGTAGGGCGCTGGTGTGGGCTTGGCGTGGGTTTGCTCGGCGCGTGCATTGCCTATCTCATGCAAGATATTATCGGCCTGTTGTGCATGGCTTTTACCATCAATTCCGCCGGGCTCTTTCTGCCTACCCTCGGCGCTTTTTTCTGGAAAGGGGGAACACCCCGGGCGGCCTTCTGGAGCATGGGCGCCACGCTGGTTACGGTGTTATTCTTTTATTCAGGAAAAATGGCTATGTCATGGAAAATCCTGCCCCTATCCCCGTGGTGGCAAGATCTGCTACGTATTGATCCCCTATGGCCGGGATTAGCAGCCTCGGCCCTGTTATTCGGCTTGTTGAGTCTGTACGACCACTGCCGCCCCCATTCCACCATCAACCATTGAGGAGAATAGTATGCTGGATGCCGCATTTGTGAATGAATTGCTGCAAGTAGTGGACAAAAATCGCTACAGCGATACTCCTGAAGACATGTTGGCCTATTCCTACGATGCCAACGCCGAAACACGCGCCCTGCCCGAGGGCGTGGTCTCCCCCCTCAACACGGAGGAAGTGGCGGCTATTCTGCAACTAGCCAGCCGCCACGGCGTTCCCGTCACCCCTAGGGGAGGCGGCAGCGGCTATACCGGGGGCAGTGTGCCTGTTCACGGCGGGCTGGTCATGGCCATGGACCGCTTCAACAAAATTTTGGAAATGGATCCCGACAATTTTATCATCATCGTGGAACCCGGTGTCATCACCAAGGCCATTCAAGATGAAGCCGACAAGCACGGGCTTATGTACCCGCCCGACCCCGCATCCACAGCCTTTGCCACCATCGGCGGCAACATCGCTGAAAACGCGGGCGGCATCCGCGCTGTCAAATACGGCGTCACCAAAAACTATGTCATGGGGCTGGAAGTGGTGCTGCCCACGGGCGAAATCATCCACACCGGTTCCAAGTGCATCAAGGACGTAGTGGGCTACAATCTCACCGAACTTTTTGTGGGCTCCGAGGGCACGTTGGGCGTTATCACCAAGGCCATTATCAAGCTCATGCCCAAGCCCGAAGCCCGCCGCACCGCCACCGCCACTTTTTCCACTTTAGAAAAAGCCGCCGAAGCCGTCAAAGCCGTATACGCCACAGGCGTACGCCCAGCCACCCTAGAATTTCTTGACCGCATCTCGGTGGAAGCGGTGGAAAAGGCCATTCACTTTGGGGCCACCCCCGACGAAGGCGCGTTGCTGCTCATGGAAGTGGACGGCAGCGAAGCGGCTTTGGATGCCGAAATGGACCGTATCGAAGCCGCTTGTACCTTGTGCGGTGTCATCAACTTCCGCCGTGCCAAAACCGACGAAGAGCGCGAAGAACTGTGGAAGGCCCGCCGCGCCCTGTCCTTTGCCCTGTGCGAAATCGCCACCGAGTGGGAAGACGACGACATTTCTGTGCCCATAGCCCGCATTCCGCAGATGATACGCCGCTTGGACGACATCGCCGCGCGCCACAACCTTATTGTAGCCAATTTTGGGCACTATGGCGACGGCAATATCCATATTGGCATGACCACGGGCAAGGAAGGCCGCCCCTTCCCCAAGGAAGCCCTGCGCGAAGTAACCCAAGCCGTCGTTGAGCTTGAAGGACGTATCGCCGCCGAGCATGGCATAGGTTGCCTCAAGGCCAGTAAATTACACTGGAATATCGACGAAGCCACCTTGGCGCTTATGCGGCGTTTCAAAAAACTGTTGGACCCGCAAGGCATTCTCAATCCCGGCAAAGTTATGCTGAGGGAGGGATAGGTTATGGCAAAGGATCGCACCCAAAGCCTGCACGAATTGCTCACCGTTGTGCGGGAAGAAATCTACAAGTGCATACGCTGCGGCGAGTGCCGCACCGTTTGCCCCGTGTTCCGCGAAAATCCCGCAGAACGCTACACCGCCCGGGGCAAGATGATCATTGCCGAAGCGCTAGCCACGGGGCAATTGGAAATGAACGCGCACGTGCGCGAAGCCCTAGACAATTGCCTGCTTTGTACAGGCTGCGCCAGCCGCTGCTCCAGCGGAGCGCGGGCCGACAGGGTTATTGCGGCAACGCGGCGGGCCTTTGCTAAGGAGCTGGGCATTCCGGCACTGAAAAAGTGCATTAGCCTTGCCTTGCAGCAACCCAACGCACTGCTCGCGCTGGGGGCGGGGATGGGCTCCAAAATGCAGCCCCTGCTCTTCAAACAAATTCCGCGCACCAGCGGTCTGTGGCGGCGCTTTGCCATGCCCGTGCTGGATAAGGATCAATTTATTCCGCAACTGGCCCCCACGCCTTTCCGGCGGCGGGCCAGCTCTGAAAGGGGCAGCAAGGGCAATGTCATCTTCTTCACCGGGTGCATGACCAACTACGCCATGACCAACATCGCCGACAGCCTCATGGCCGTATTTACGGCACTGGACATAGGCGTGGCCGTGCCGAAGCGTCAGGCTTGCTGCGGTACCCCCATGATGGCCTGCGGCGATGTGGATGCGCTGGAAAAACAGGCCCGCCGCAATGTGGCTGCGCTGGCTGGGCAGGACAAGGTGGTGGTAGCCTGCTCCTCCTGCGGGCACATGCTCAAGCACGGCTATTTGGACGCCCTACGCCATGCGACTGATCTGCGCGGCCCGCTGGAAGATTTGGCGGCACGCACCATGGACGTTTCCGAATACTTGGTGCGTGAAGTGGGTATGGAGCGGCTGCGGGCTATAGTGCAGCATCCCTCAGGCCAGCGCGTCACCTACCATGACCCCTGTCACCTGAAAAAAGCGCAGAACATTGTCGAAGAACCCCGACAGCTTGTGCAACTCGCCACCTCCGGCGGACTGACAGAAATGGAACAGCCCGACGCCTGCTGCGGCATGGGGGGAACCTATTTTCTGGGGCAGATGGATATCTCGCGGAAAATCCAACAACGCAAAACCGAGGATGTGCTGCGAACCGGAGCCTCACTCATGGCCACGGCTTGCCCCGGATGCATCATGCACCTTCAGGACGGTTTACGTCGGGCGCATCATGCCGATGTGCAGGTGCGTCACGTCATACAATTGTTGGCTGAAAGCCTGTAATATGTGATTTTATATACTACTATAGCATTTAACACTTGAGGCAATAATTAGGGAAAATCATGAAAAAACTGTGTACACTGCTACTGACGGCGGGACTGCTGCTGTCTTCGCTGGCCCCTGCTGGAGCTGTAGAATTCAAGGCCAAGGGCGACTGGATGTTCGGCTTTAGCGCCATAGACTCCTCTTTTGTCAAAAATCCCGGCACTGAAAAATCCGGCGCTGGGGGGCAAGATGTTTTTGATGCCCGCCAACGCGTACGTATCAAGCTGGAAGCTGTGGCTTCCGAAAGCCTGTCTGGCGTCATCTACTTTGAAATGGGCGACACCAATTGGGGACGCGCCAGCAAGGGCGGTGCCCTCGGCAGTGACGGCGCCAACGTGGAAGTGAAGCACGCCTATCTCGATTGGACCGTGCCCGCAACGCCTCTCAAGCTGCGTATGGGGCTTCAGTATATGGAAATGCCCAATGCCGCTGGCGGCAGCGCCGTCTTTGCCGATGACGCAGCGGGCATTATTGCCAGCTATACTTTCAACGACACGGTGAGCCTCACCGCCACTTGGGGACGCCTTTACAATGACAATTACCTCAGCGGCGACTATGGCTACACAGGCCCCAATAACTCCCGAGACAACATGGACATGGTGGCCCTTATGCTGCCCATTAACTTGGACGGTATACGCATCACGCCTTGGGTTCTCGGCTCCTTCATGGGTAAAAACGCCCTAGGCGGCATCAACAACGCCTATCTGGGCAACGCTTCCAACCTCTATCCCAAGGCCGGCCTCACCACCGCCGGATTTAACACCACCACACTCAACAAAAAAGGGGCGTCCTACAGCTCCGCCTTTTGGGTGGGTTTGCCCATCGTTATAACCACATTGGATCCTTGGAATTTTGAGTTGGATCTCAACTATGGCTATTCCGAGGGTTTTGGCAGCTACGATGCCTTCACCGCCTCCGGTGACCGCCGCCGCGCCTCCAGCCGCCGCGAAGGCTGGCTCGCCAAGGGCCTGGTTGAATACAAGTTGGATTGGGGCACGCCCGGCTTCTTTGCGTGGTACGGATCTGGTGACAACGGCGTGGGCAATGGCTCTGGGCGTATGCCCTCGCTGGACGGCTGGGGCACCTTTACCAGTTTCATGGGTGATAACCGCTACGCTTGGGGCATGGGCAGTGCTGGTTCGCGCAACAGCGGCTACGAAATCGGCTCACTCTATAGCGGCACATGGGGTATGGGCGCGCAACTCAAGGATATGTCCTTTCTTAACGACATTTCTCACACCTTCCGCATCGCCTACTGGGGCGGCACCAATGCCCCCAGCATGACCAAATATGCGCGCGGCACATGGGCGGGAGAACATTCCAAAGGCTGGGATCAAATCGACGAAAGCGTCATTTACCTCACCACCAAAGATTGGCTCTTGGAATTCAACCTCGATACCACCTGGAAAATTTATGACAATCTCGAAGCCGTGGTGGAACTGGGCTACATTGTCAACGGCATAGACCGCGACCAATGGCGCAAATACGGTAACGGTGGTGACTGGCAAAAGGCGGATGCCTATAAGGCCGGAGTTATCTTTAAATATTCCTTCTAAAGCATTTTTGATTCCAGACACGCCCTTGCTTTATGACCCTATCATGAAGCAAGGGCGACCAGCTTTCCCCCGTGTATCTGCAGGGAAAGGCTGGTCAACATTTTTCTGCCCGGCTGCGCGCGGCATGCGCGGGCATCATTATTTTTTACAAATACTCTCGGCTATACCGTAACATTCAATCGCTGCCCCTTGCCTTGCGCCTGCATGGCTTCGGCCCTTTGCGGGCTTTCCAAGGGGGCAGCCTGTGTGGATCCTGCCAGCAGTGAAGACGCCATGTCTGCCTGAAAATCCAAACTTTTCTTCAACATGGCGGTGCTCGCTTGGCCCTGCACGCCCGTGCTTTCCATGCCTTGTATACCGTCCATACTATACCTCCTTAAAGATTCGTGGTATAGTTTTCTTCGGTACGTTCCCCCAAAACTTTAGGCCTAGCTCAAACATTTTCCCTTGAGAGTACGTCTATGAAAACTGTCGGCAAAAATCCTCCATGGTTAAACCGCACGGTAATGGGTGCGGGTTTTACCAGTGCCCTCGGCGATTTTTGCTATGAAACCACCACGGTTATTTTGCCCGGCTTTCTTGCGGTATTGGGCATTCCCGCCGCCGTTCTCGGGCTTATTGAAGGTCTTGCCGACGCCGTGGCGAGTTTTACCAAAATGCTGGCGGGCTTTATGGCGGACAAGTTTGGGCACCGTAAATTGTTGGTCATCCTCGGCTATGGCTTAACCCCCGTGGGACAAATTTTTATCGCCCTTGCGACGGGGTGGCCCTTGCTATTGCTCGGGCGTGTACTTTCGTGGTTTGGCAAAGGCCTGCGCGGGCCTTTGCGCGACGCCATTGTCATTCAGGCTGTCAGCCCGCACACACGGGGCCGGGCCTTTGGTTTTCACCGCAGCATGGACACCCTTGGGGCGGTCGTGGGCCCTTTGCTCGGCATTGCACTGTTGGGCCTCGCACAGGAGTGGGCGTGGGCTGACCCCAGTGGCCCTTTCCGCTGCGTGTTATGGCTTGCCATAGTCCCCGGTGTTCTTGCCGTGCTCGCGTTTTTGCTGTTAGTCCAAGATCCGGAACACTCCCCCAATCCTCACCTCCAATTTTTCTCTCTGCTCCAGAGTCTGCCCCTGCGTTTCAAGCGTTACCTTGGGGCGGTGGGCATATTTGGCGCTGGGGATTTTTCCCACAGTCTGTTGATTCTTGCGGCAACACAAATATTAAGCCCGTCCATGGGGGTGATACAGGCGGCGCAAGTGGCCGGATTATTATATGTTGAACGCAATATTGTGCAAGTGGCGGCCTCCTACCCCGTGGGCATGCTGGCAGACAAATTCGGTTCCTTACCCGTGCTGGTTGTGGGCTATGGGCTGGGCATAGTGACCGCACTGCTCACCATGGGACTTTTTATCTCTGGCGGGGATTCCCTGCTCTTTCTCGGAATTCTGTTCTTTTTCGCCGGACTCTATATGGCAGTACAGGAAGCGCTGGAATCCACCGTAACGGCAGATATGGTTACGCCTGAAACCCTTGCCACCAGTTATGGGGTTCTCGGAACCGTCAACGGAAGCGCCAAATTTGTGTCCAGTGCCGCTGTGGGCACCATATGGACGGTCTTTTCCCCTGTAGCCGCATTTGGCCTTGCGGCGGTGCTCATGGCGGTGGGCACAGCGCTGTTATTTCGGGTCAAAACCGCTGCGGCGTAAGCCAAAATCCACCAAGGCCCGCACCTTCTGCCCCGCCTTGTTGGTAAACAACACATGCCCCTGTGCACAGCCGAACATGTACACCCGACGGGTAATTTCCACGTCCTGTTGGCAATAGGCTGCAATTTCCGCCACCTTGCCCTCAGTCCACCAGCGTAAAGCCTGCAGGCCGTCGGCACTTTTCCCCACCTCTAGGGTTGCCTGCGCCACATTGTCTAACGAAACCCGATAGGACAAACGCTCCTTAATCCGCTCCAGCATGTCCACCGTGGGTAAAGTCTTGAGCACATAGGGCGCAAAAGGCTGCAACACCGCGTAGTCAAAACGGGCGGAATTAAAGCCCACCACCGCCGCAGCCTCACGCAAACGCGCAAACATTTTGGGTAATTCGTCCTGCGTATAGCTAAAATAGCTGTCTTCGCCCGCATCGTACACCACCGCCACGCTCACCCCCATCCGCTCCGCATGGTTCCAGCCCCCCACCTCCGCCGCGCTCCGCCGTGTTTCCACGTCAAGAACCATGTAGCGCGCGGGCAGGGGCACGGATATATCAAGAGCACCATTACTTAGCGAC
Organism: Desulfovibrionaceae bacterium; assembly: GCA_036655975.1. Lineage (GTDB taxonomy): Bacteria > Desulfobacterota > Desulfovibrionia > Desulfovibrionales > Desulfovibrionaceae > CASQEL01. Next base: position 9,948 of record JAVVPD010000062.1, read on the forward strand.
GCTTGCGGGCAGGGGGCCACATCCCCCGCGCCGGCGTAGTGCGGGAGAGCTTTGGGGGGAACATGGGTACATGCCTCAGCCGAATCAAGAATACGCGCAAGCAGGGTTTGGGCGGCCTGCTTGCTGATAGGCCGATTGCCAGAGCCACATTTGGGCGAATGCACGCACGAAGGGCAGCCGTCTTCACAGGGGCAATCGCGGATAGCCTTGAGCGTGACCTGAAGCAGGGGAAAGGCCTCCGCAAAGGCCGCCCTGCACAAACCCGCCCCCCCCGCCATGGCGTCATAAATAAACACGGCGGGCAGCCCCACTTGGGCATGCATGGGCGTAGAAATGCCGCCAAAATCGTTACGGTCTGCCATGACCGTCAGCGGCAGCATGCCAATGATCGCGTGTTCCATGGCGTGAATACCCCCCATAAAATGCAAAAATTTTTCCTCCAAGGCGATGCGCGCGCTGTCGGGAATGGCGTACCACAGCCCCTCGGTCTCAAAAACATGCGGGGGAAATTCTAAAGGAACAATAGTCAACAAGCGATTGCCCGAACAGGCCCGTTTTTCATAGCCACTGATATGCTCGGTAATCCGCAGCCGCCCGAAACAGGCCCGACATTCCCCCCACATCGTGCTGGCGCTGCACTCCAAAATTTCTGTTTCCTTGGAGGTGCGTACTTTGGTGTAATACTGTACGGCTGCGGCTTGGGCCTTCACCGTAGCCGCAGCCGTATCCAAAGCGCTGATCACATACGACACGCCCCGGTGCAAGTACACCGCGCCGGGATGGGTTTCCTTGTAGGCCCGCTGCCCGTCCACGGTGCCGAGCACCTGCCCTTGCGTATTCTCAATGGTGAATGTTTGCCCGCAACCGCGCAAATCCACATGGCGCTGCGGGCGCTTGCGCGCCGCCACATAGGACGCCCCATCGCCAGAACGCAACAGCAAGCCCTCGCGCTCAAGTTCGGCTACGGCGCGCTGGGCGGCGGGCGAATGCAGGCAGGCTTCCCCCACCTGCAACGAAAATTCGGCGGCGGCGCATTCGAGATGACGCTTCAGGATAACCTCATTATCCGGGTTGACCACGGCTTGTTCGGCAGGGCGGGTAAAAAAATCTTCAGGATGACGCATAAAATATTGATCCAGCGCGTCTTCTCCCGCCACCAGCACCACGGCGGATTCCTGCTGCGCCCTTCCCACACGCCCCCCGCGCTGCAAGGTCGCCATCACCGTGCCGGGATAGCCCACCAAAATACATAAATCCAGCCCTCCAATATCAATGCCCAATTCCAAAGCGCTGGTGGTAATCACCGCCCGCAAGGCCCCCGAGTGCATACGGGCTTCAATATCGCGGCGTTCTTCGGGCAAAAAGCCCGCTCGGTAGGCTGAAATACGCTCTTTCCACTGCCCAGACTGCCCTATAGCCCACATACTGACCAATTCGGTCATGCGCCGTGAGCGGCAATACACAATCGTCCGCAAATTTCTGGCCAGTGCCGCCTTGAGCAAATCAATAGCCGCCGTGGCTGGGCTGGCTTCAGGATTGATAAACACAAAATGCCGCGCCCCTTGCGGCGCCCCAGAGCGGACAATGGCGCGCGGAGCCTGAACCCCAGACCCAGCCCCCGCCCCCACCAAATTCGCCGCCAATTCTTCGGGATTGCCCACCGTAGCGGTGCACAAAATATAGGTAGGCTTAAGCCCATAGCGTCCGGTCAGGCGGTTCAAGCGCCGAAACACCTGCGCCATGTGCGCCCCCAACACCCCCCGATAGGTGTGGGCTTCGTCCACAACCACATGACTGAGGCCCGCCAAAAAAGGCGTCCACTGCTCGTGAAAAGGCAGAATAGCCAAATGCAGCATTTCGGGCGTAGTAATGAGTACCGAAGGCGGGTCACGGCGAATTTTACGCCGAAAATGATCGCTGGTGTCGCCGTCATACAAGGCAATGGTGGGCCGAGCGTCTGCGGGCCACGGCTGAACCAGACGTTCAAAGGTCGCCCGCTGATCCTGAGCAAGGGCCTTGAGCGGAAAAATATACAAAGCGTGGGCGTCAGGATCGTGCACATGCTGCTCCACCACGGGCAAATTATAAATAAGACTCTTGCCACTTGCCGTGGGCGTAGCCACCACAACAGACTGCCCACCCCGGATGCAATCCATGGCTCGGGCCTGATGCGCGTACAAAAACTCCAGCCCCTGCTCTGTCAGCAGGCGCTGTACCGCCGCCGGATAAGGCCGCAGAAGCGGTGCAAAAACAGCCTCCTGCGCGGGCACACAACGGTGATGCACCACCTGCCCTGCAAAATGCTTTGCAGCGAGTAAAGCCCGAATGTACTCAGCAATGCCCATAAGCCCGCACATAAAAAAGGGTGTTCATGCCTAAATATACTCTCTTCCCTTCCAGTATGCCCGCCGTGGCACACGCATAGCCTAGCCCTCTGTCCTGTGCAGCATATCCGCCAACAGTGCCTGATGCTCCCTCTCGCGGATACCGTCAAATTGCTGTTGGCTATAGCGGGTTTGCAGCTTAAACAGATTGGCCCACGAGGCCATCATTTGTGTGGCGTCGCTCCAAGCGGCCCGCCCAGAGCGCTTCATATGACGCACCTGCAAATGTCCCTGATACACCACAAGATTTCCCTCCAGAGCTTGGCGAATATCATGCTCTAAGTCATCATATTGACTGGGAGAAAAGCGCAAATCAAAGTTCCCTATCCGCTCCAGTGCCGCTCTTTTGAACAGGTGACAACAACCCGTGGCGGACACACAGGGGCGCGCGTACGAAAAATTACCAAAATCCAGCACCTGATGATGCATGCTGGACACGCTGAAACGCCGAATATGCGCCGGCTCCTGCCCATTTTCCCCCCCGCGTTC
>JAVVPD010000063.1:0-12471 GCA_036655975.1 Desulfovibrionaceae bacterium
ACCCCCTAAGGTTGGCTAATCTTCCATCTTAAAATCGACCCGTATTTTATACAAACGGGTGGCGGGCAGATTCAGAATGGGGACGCCGGTTTTCTGGCTGATATCGGCCAGCGTGGCGCAAACTTCGTCCCATGAGGGGCCAATATAGGTGAACCACACATTATAGGCATGGGCGCGAATATAATTGTGGGTCACACCGGGGCGGCTGTTGACCTCGGCGACAAAAGCGTCCAAGTGTTCAGGCGCGACCTTGGCGGCGCACAGGGTGGAGCGGAAGCCCAATTTTGCGGATTGAAAATTTGCGCCCAGACGACGGATGATTTTTCGCCCCTTGAGTGCGCGCACCCGTGCGAGGGCTTCAGCTTCGGTAATATGCAAACGCTCTCCCAGCACTGCGTAGGGACGCGGAGCAAGGGGAAAGTCGGTCTGAATAATATCCAGCAATTGCTTGTCCACAAGATCTAAGCAGGCAGCTTCTGGGCAGGCCGTTTTTGGGGCCGCTGCCGAGGGGTTTGTGGGCCTGTGCTGCGGGCTCATGGCTTGCTCGGGCTTTTGTGCGGTTGATAGGTGCACAAGGGTTCTTGCCCCATATGATCACCGTCCATGCTGTAGGAACGGGCGCGGCAGCCGCCGCACACTTTATGGTATTCGCACACCCCGCACTTGCCTTTGTATGCTTCTTGGGTGCGAAACTGTTTAAAATAATGAGAATTTTTCCATATTTCGGGGAAGGGCGTGTCTTTGATATTGCCGCAGGGCAATTCTAGGTAGCCGCAGGGCTGTACCTGCCCCACATGGCTGATGAAGCAGAAGCCCGTGCCGCCCAAACACCCACGGGTCATGGCGTCCATGCCGAAAGTTTCTGGCGTAACCGCCAGCCCTTCCGCCTTAGCCCTTTGGCGCATAATTCGGTAGTAATGGGGCGCACAGGTGGCCTTTAAGTGCATGGAACTTGTCTTGCGGAAATCGTAAAACCAGTGCAGCACATCTTCATATTCTTCTGCCGTGATGACCTGATCGGCTAAACCGGAGGCGCGCCCCATGGGAACCAGCAGGAAAATGTGCCATGCCACGGCCCCAATGCTTTCACACAGTTGGAAAATACGTTTGAAGCTGGTGAGGTTGTTGCGTGTTACCGTGGTATTGACTTGGAACTCTAGGCCCGCGTCCTTTAAATACTGGATACCGCGCATGGAGGCGGCAAAAGCGCCTTGCACACCACGGAAATCGTCGTGGCTGGCGGCATCGGCCCCGTCAATGGAAATGGAGCAGCGCTGCACTCCGGCTTCTTTGAGGCGCACGGCGTTTTCTGGGGTAATCAGCGTCCCGTTGGGCGAAAAAACACAACGGAGGCCTTTGGCGGTGGCGTAGGCGATGAGTTCGTACACGTCAGCCCGCATCATCGGGTCGCCGCCGGTGAAAATAATGATGGGATTGCCCACCTCAGGGAAAGTGTCAATCAGCGCCTTGGCGGCATCGGTGGACAATTCGCCCTCGTAGGGTTCGGTATGTGCTTCGGCCCGACAATGCTTGCAGGCCAGATTGCACGAGCGGGTCACTTCCCACGCGATGAGCCGACACAGGGGGCTGCCGTCCGGCAAAGTGGGGCGGGGGGCATGGCCTCCGCCGTGGGCCACAGCGTGGGCATGGGCGGCAAAAGAATCGCTGTTGACATGGCGCGCATGCCCGACAATTTCGGGGGGGGCTTCGTGTTCCGGCGTGGTGCCGTCCGCAGGGCCAAAGGGGTGGCAAGCGCCGCCGCCCGAGTGACCACCGGCATTTGCGTTGGCATTTCCGTGATGTCCACTCATTTTTGCACCAGCCCTTTGCGGAGCAGCTCTTCGGTGAAATAGTTGATAAGAATGCCCGCGCCCGCACGCTTGATACCCGTGAGTGATTCCAAAATCACCGCGTCTTCGTTGATCCAGCCATTCAGGGCGGCAGCTTTGATCATGGAATATTCGCCGCTGACCTGATAGGCCGCCAGAGGCGCGTCAAAAGTATCGTGGAGCAGGTGGATGATGTCCATGTACGGGCCTGCGGGCTTCACCATGAGAATATCCGCCCCCTCATCAAGGTCTGCGGCGGCTTCGCGCAAGGCTTCGCGGCTGTTGCCGGGATCCATTTGGTAGGACTTGCGGTCTCCAGATTTGGGGCTGGAGTCGGCAGCGTCACGGAAAGGCCCGTAATAGGCTGAAGCGTATTTGACCGAATAGGACATGATCGGCACATTGGTGAACTTGGCAGCGTCCAGCGCGGTGCGGAGGGCCTTAATGCGTCCGTCCATCATGTCCGAGGGGGCCACCATATCCGCACCGGCGCGCACATGGCTTAGGGCCACACGGGACAGCAGTTCCAAGGTGGGATCGTTCAACACTTCTCCTGTGGGGGAGAGCAGGCCGCAGTGACCGTGCGAGGTGTATTCGCACAGGCATACGTCGGTGACAACTTGCAGCTGGGGCCAGCGTTGTTTGAGCAGGCGTGTGGCTTGTTGGACAATGCCGTCTTCGGCGTAGCCTTCAGAACCTTGGGGGTCTTTGGACTTGGGAATGCCAAAGAGCATCAACGCGGCAAGGCCCGTGTCCACGGCAGCGGCAACCTGCTGCTCAAGCTGGTGCAGGGACAATTGGAACTGACCGGGCATGGAGGGAATTTCTTGACGGAAATTCTTGTCCGAGCTGTCTACCACAAAATAGGGCATGATCATTTCTGCGGCGCGCAAGGGAGCGGTTTCGCGGAACATGGCGCGGATTTCGGGCGTTTTGCGGAGGCGGCGGCCTCTAAAAAAGGGCGTTTGCATGGCGTGATCCTTTAGATTCGTTCTCCGGCAATTTCATCGTCGGTTAAATAGCATGCAGGGTCTGAGGCCCAAATGTCGTCGTAATAGGCTTCGGCGCGGGCGCGGAAGTTCCCGCCGCAAATGTTTAGGAAGCGGCAGCTCGCGCAGCGGCCCTGCACATAGGGCTTTTTGTCTTTGAGTTTGTGCAGCAATTCGATGTTGGGATCATCCCAAATTTGCGAGAAGGGACGTTCGAGTACGTTGCCGAAGGTATGGTTGCGCCAGAACTGGTCGGCGTGAACCTTGCCGTCCCAAGAAATGCAGCCGATGCCGCGTCCGGTGCTGTTGCCTTCGTTATATTTGAGCAATTCAAATACTTCGGCGGCGCGCTTGGGGTCTTCCTTGAGCATACGCATCCACACATAGGGGCCGTCGGCGTGGTTGTCCACGGTGAGCACTTCTTTTTCGATGCCCGCATCGAACAGGGCGCGGGTTTCGTCCATAATCAGGTCAAGCAGGGCACGGGTTTCGGCGTGGTCAAGATCTTCCTTGATGAGTTCGGAGCCACGGCCCGAGTACACCAAGTGATAGAAGCACACGCGGGGCACTTCAAGCTCTTTGAGCAGTTTAAAAATGCCGGGTACTTCCACCGTGTTACGCTTATTCACTGTGAAGCGCATGCCCACTTTTAGGCCTTCAGCCTGACAATTTTCGATACCTTGGAGGGCCTTGCGGAACGCGCCTTTCACGCCACGGAAACGGTCGTGCACTTCTTCCATACCGTCAAGGGAAATGCCCACATACGACAAACCCACTTCTTTGAGTTCTTTCGCTTTTTCCTTGGTGATCAGGGTGCCATTGGTGGAGATAACCGCGCGCATACCCTTGGCGGTGGCGTGTTTTGCCAGTTCCACAAGGTCTTGACGTACCAAGGGTTCGCCGCCGGAAAAGAGCATAACCGGCGCGCCGTAGGCGGCGAGATCGTCAATCATGGTTTTGGCTTGAGCGGTGGAAATGTCGTCAACGCCGTCCACGGCGAGGGCGTGGGCGTAGCAGTGGACGCATTTGAGATTGCAGCGTTGCGTCATATTCCATACGACCACGGGCTTTTTGTCTGCCGAAAATTGCAGCAGGTGCGAAGGCAATTTTCCGGATTCGCGCCCGTAGCGCAGGGCGTCGGAGGGTTCAACCTGACCGCAATACAGTTTTGAAATACCTATCATGATATAATCCTATACTTTATGCGCTTTGCAGCGTAGTGAGCAACAAGTGGAAGCAGTCTTCCACACCTTGGGGATTGGTGCCGCCGGCCTGGGCCAGTTCGGGACGTCCACCGCCGGAGCCGCCCACGGGAGCCGCAATGATTTTAATCAGCGCAGGGGCCGTGAAAGCGGTATGCAGATCTTTGGAAACATACAAAATGAGGCTTACCTTGTCGTCTTCAGCCGCAGCAAGGCAGGCAATGCCCGAAGGCAGCTTAGAGCGTACATCGTCCATACTGTCGCGTAAAGCCTTAACAGATACCGCTCCCAAGAAGGCGGTCAGAACTTTGATGCCCTTCACGTCTTTGAGATGAGCCATGAGATCGCGGCCCTGACTGGACAGGGACTGCGCGTCGGCCTTGTCTTTGTCCTTGCGGAGTTTTTTTATATCGGCCTGCATTGTTTCAAGGCGGGCGTTGAGTTCTCCCGTTTTGGCCTTGGTCTGCTGGTAGGCAAGGGCAAGTTCTTCACGGTTGCGGGCTATGAGGGTCAGCGCGTTCCAGCCGGTGGCGGCTTCAATGCGCCGGATGCCTGCGGCTACGCCGGTTTCGGATAAAATGAGAAAACAACCGGCCTGCCCTGTGGCGTGTAAATGCGTTCCGCCACAAAGTTCTACAGATTCTTGGGCCTCGCCTTGTCCCATGCTGATAACGCGAACCACATCGCCGTATTTTTCGCTGAACAGGGCCATGGCGCCGCTGGACAGGGCTTCGTCATGGTTCATATGGGTTTCGTTGATGGGCAGGTCGGCCATAATGGCGCGGTTGACTTGGCGCTCCACGGTTTTGATTTCGTCGGGGGTCATGGCACTAATGTGGGAGAAGTCAAAGCGCAAGCGGTCGGGAGCCACCAGCGATCCGGCTTGTTTGACGTGTTCGCCCAAAACCTGCCGCAAGGCCGCATGCAGCAAATGCGTGCAGCTATGGTTGCGGGCTGAGGCGAGGCGTTCGTCTTCGCCCACTTGCAAATGGATTTCCTGATCGAGCAGCAATTGGCCCTTGGTGAGGCAAATATGGTGAACAATCAGCTCTGGGGCGGGCTTGAGCGTTTCGCGGACTTGGGCTGTGCCGGTATTACTGTGCAGGGTGCCCGTGTCGCCTTCCTGACCGCCCGAAGCCCCGTAAAAAGGGGTGCGCGCACTGACCAAATAGCCGGTAACGGTTTTGCCTTCCCCATGGGTGAGGCTGTCTACGGGGAGGCCGTCGTTGTCCAAAAGGGCCACAATGCGGGAGTCCGCGCTCATGTGGGTGTAGCCCACAAAGGTGGCGTGCATGCCTTCGGCTAATAAAGGCGCGAAGAAGGAAGCGGGATCTTTGCCACCGGGGCCGAGTAGCCCAGAATTTTTTTGCGCGGCGCGGGCCCGGCTTTTTTGTTCCTGCATGTGGGTGGTAAAGCTGTTCACGTCAACATTAAAGCCGCGTTTTTCGGCCACGTCATTGACAATATCCAGCGGGAAGCCGTAGGTGTCATACAATTTAAAACACATTGCGCCGGAAATTTGGCTTTTGTTTTGGGCACTCAGGCTTGCCAGTTCTTCTTCCAGCAGGGTCAGGCCTTTTTCCAGCGTCAGGCTGAAGCGTTCTTCTTCCTCGCGTACGGCGCGTACCAGAAAGTCGGTATTTTCCGTCAATTCGGGGAAGTCTTCGCCCATAACGTCCACCACTTTGCGGACGGTTTTGTACAGGAAAGGTTCTGTCAGCCCCATAAGTGTTCCAAAGCGCAGGGCTCGGCGAATCAAACGGCGCAGCACATAGCCCCGGCCTTCGTTGGAGGGCAGGGTACCGTCAGCAATCAAAAAGGCGGTGGCGCGGCTGTGGTCGGCAATAACGCGCAACGCGGTGTCCACGTCATTGGTGTCGGGCAGGCTGAAGGAATATTTTTGTCCCGCGAGGGAGGCGGCGTATTGGATAATGTCCTGAAAGAGGTCGCAGTCAAAGTTGGAGCGTTTGCCCTGACACACGGCGGCAATGCGTTCCAGCCCCATACCGGTGTCGATGGAGGGGCGGGGCAAGTTGGTGCGGGGGCCTTTTTCGGGTTGATCGTATTGCATGAAGACGAGATTCCAAATTTCTAGGAAGCGGTCGCAATCGCAGGTGCCGATGCCGCACTTTGGCCCGCAACACATGTCTTCGCCCTGATCGATGAAAATTTCTGAGCAAGGCCCGCAAGGCCCGGTATCCCCCATGGACCAGAAATTGTCTTTTTCGTCCAAGCGGAAGATGCGCTCGGGCGTAAGCCCCGCCACCTTTTGCCAGAGGGCAAAAGCTTCGTCATCGTCTTTATATACGGTGACATAAAGACGATCTTTGGGGAGTTTCAGGTCTGTGGTGATAAAATTCCATGCCAAGCGGATGGCTTGTTCTTTGAAATAATCGCCAAAGGAAAAATTGCCCAGCATTTCAAAAAAAGTGTGGTGGCGCGCGGTGCGTCCCACATTTTCGAGGTCATTGTGCTTGCCCGAAACCCGGAGGCATTTTTGGGAGGACGTGGCCCGCACATAGGAGCGTTTTTCTTGCCCCAGAAATGTTTTTTTAAAGGGCACCATGCCCGCGTTGGTAAATAAGAGGGAAGGATCGTCGCGCGGAATAAGTGGCGCGGATTGGACAATTTCATGTCCATTTTCCTTGAAATATTCAAGAAAGCGGCGACGAATGTCTTTAGCGGTCAGCATGGTGCGGCTCCGGCGAAGTTTTTTTCCGGTGGGGCAGTGCGCTCCACCGGATGTGGGTAAGATCGTGTTTAGTCTAAGTTTTCGTCTATGTCGTCGGCATCGTCGTCCAGATCTTCAGCCGTGGGAATAAATTCTCGGGGGTGCATACCCAGATGCGCGATAACTTTTTCTTCAATGGCATTACGTAAGGCATCGTTTTCGTCCAGCATGGCGCGGACTTTTTCACGGCCTTGCCCCAATTTTTCGGATCCGAAGGCGAACCATGAACCGCTTTGATCCACAATTTTGGCTTCAACGCCGATGTCCAGCAATTCTCCCGACCGTGATATGCCTTGACCATAGAGAATGTCAAACACCGTATCGCGGAAGGGCGGGGCAACCTTGTTTTTGACCACTTTAACGCGGGTGCGCGAGCCAAAGGCTTCTTCTTTATCCTTAAGGGTCTGAATCCGGCGAATATCGAGGCGAATGGACGAATAAAATTTCAGGGCGTTACCACCGGTGGTGGTTTCGGGGCTGCCGTAGCCTTGGGTGCCGATCTTCATGCGGATCTGGTTGATGAAGATAACGGATGTTTTAGATTTATGTATAGTTCCGGTGAGTTTGCGTAGAGCATGGGACATAAGGCGCGCGTGACCGCCGACTTGAGATTCGCCCATATTGCCTTCCAGTTCTGCCTGCGGAATAAGCGCGGCTACCGAGTCGATAACCACAAGATCCACAGCGTTGGAACGCACCAGCATATCGGCAATGTCGAGCGCCTGTTCGCCATAGTCGGGCTGGGCGATAAGCAATTCGTCGGTTTTGACGTGCAGGCGGCGGGCATAGGTCACGTCCAGCGCGTGTTCAGCGTCAATAAAGGCGCAGGTACCGCCGCGTTTTTGGCATTCGGCGATAATGTGCAGGGTAAGGGTTGTCTTCCCGGAAGATTCCGGCCCAAAAATTTCGGTTACCCGTCCGCGCGGAATCCCCCCCACGCCCAAGGCAAGGTCAAGGCCGATGGAGCCGGTGGGAATAATCGGCACATCCACAACGGCGTCGTCAGAAAGTTTCATCACCGCGCCCACCCCGTATTTGCGGGATATGGTCGTCAGGGCCGTACTCAGGGCTTCGGCGCGGGCTTCTTCGGGGGTCAATTGGGGTTTCTTAGCCATGGGGGGTGAATCTCCGTGCAAAAAAATTTTAACGTGTGGGCTTTTTTTAGCTTCAGCGCAATCCATAAGAACTATCAGAAAGCGTAAAGGGCGACAAGAGTGGAATTGGGGCTGGGGAATGTGCTTGCCATGGGGCACCATTACATCATAAGAAGATGCCCATGAAAACATTGCCCGAGACTCCCCCCCAGCGCTATGACGCGGTAGCCCTTTTTTCCGGCGGGCTTGACAGCATCTTGGCGGCAAAAACCATCGTGGCCCAAGGTTTGCGGGTCAAATGCCTGCATTTTATCACGCCTTTTTTTGGCAAACCTGCCAAGCTTAAGCACTGGAGCCGCATATACGGTTTGGATATCAGCGGCGTGGACGTGTCCGATGCCTTTGTGGCAATGCTGCGCGCCCGTCCGGCTCACGGCTTTGGCAAGGTGATGAATCCCTGTGTGGATTGTAAAATTTTGATGATGGCTGAGGCGCGCGCCCGCATGGCGCGCTATGGCGCGTCCTTTATTATTTCGGGCGAAGTGCTCGGTCAGCGGCCCATGTCACAGCGCCGCGACACCCTGAATGTTATCGGGCGGGAAGGTGACGTGCGCGATATTTTATTGCGCCCCCTTTCGGCAAAAATGCTCGACCCCACCGCCCCCGAACGTTCCGGCTTGGTAGACAGGGCGCGCTTACACGGTATTTATGGGCGAGGCCGTAAGGAGCAATTGGCTCTGGCAGAATATTTTGCTTTGCAGGAAATTCCCACTCCCGCAGGGGGCTGCCGCTTGGCGGAAATGGAAAATGCCCGGCGGTATTGGCCGGTGCTGCAACAGGCCTCAGTGCCCAGTGGGGCAGAATTTCGTTTAGCCAATACGGGGCGGCAATATTGGAGCGGCCCGCATTGGCTGTCTATCGGGCGGAATAATGCCGACAACGAATATTTGGAAAAGTGCGCCTTTCCCGAAGATATGCGCCTGCGGGTGCGGGATTTTCCCAGTCCCTTGGCGGTGGCCCGCCAGTTTAACCCTTGGGACAAAAGCACTCTTATTGATGCGGCGGCCTTTGTGGCTTCCTTTTCCCCCAAGGCCGTGGCGGCGGACCAAGAGGTTACGGTGCTGGTGAGCACGGGCGGCGGGCCGGAAAAAGATCCTCAGAGCGGCGCGCTGGTAGGGGAAAAAATTTTGTATCAGATCGTGGTGCGCCCTTGCCGCACCACGCCCTTGGGCTGGGCAGAGCATACTTGGTCGGAAGTGCGCGCACAAATTCGGGCCGAGGCTCGGGATTTACAATTGGCAAAGTTTCCGCAAGGCTCGCATATTGCTCAACGTTTAAAGCAACAGTCGTGTCAGGAGTCCCCTGAAAACTCGCATGCCGGGAGCCTCCTTGCCAAAGACTATTCTGATGTTATAGTATAGCTTCCTTAAAGGGCGTAAGAGGCAGAGTTGACTGCTTGGCGCCTCTCGTATGCTGCGGGGAATAGTGGTACAAAAAAATCGTCTATTCACGCAAGCAGCATCCACATACTCTGGGCCGTGCCGGTTCAGGGCAGGCTTCTCGGGGAGGGAACATGGATCAAAAGGATATTGAATTTTTCCGTAAGCACTTGACGGAGATGCTTGGAGAAGCCCAACAAAAGGGTGATTCAACCATTGAAGAACTGACGGATAGCAACGAAGTGTTTGCAGACCCCGCAGACCGTGCTACAGCGGAATCAGACAGGGCTTTTACTCTGCGTATCCGCGACCGTGAAAGGCGTTTGATTCGTAAAATTCAAGCGGCTTTGCAACGTATTGACGACGGTTCTTACGGAATATGTGAAGAGTGCGGCGATGAAATCGGTGTGGCGCGGCTGAAAGCCCGCCCCGTAACCCGCCTGTGCATTAACTGCAAAAGCAAACAGGAAGAAGACGAACACTTGCGCGGTGAATAGCACTGCGTGTTTCATACTCTTGGCTTGAGGGTGGCCTCAGCGCATAGCCCTCAAGCAAGGTGCTCATCTTCGTAACCGAGGAGTCTCCATGGACGCGCACGTTTTTCGTCGCTTCGGTGAAGCCTTGGTAGAACTGTTGGAAGACGCGCGGCTGGAAAAAATTCAGTCTCCCTCCGCTGATGTACATGTCTTTACCTTCTACGCACGGCAGCACAAACATATTCTTGTGTTGCGTCACGATCGCCGCAATCCGTATTTATTTCTTTCGCCGCAGAGGCCTTCTGGCGGTCAACACCCGTCCGCTGCGACCATGCGCTTGCGTAAATACGCTGCCGGGCGCCGCGTAAAAGCCTGTGTGCTAGAATGGGCCGCCCGCCGCCTCCATCTGTGCTTCCATACCGCCCTTCAAAACCACGAATCTGCGCCCATGGTGCAGCCGGAAACGTGGATCACGCTGGACTTGCGCGCAGGGCCTGTGCTGGTGTTGGGCACCCGTCCCGAGAGTGCTGAGGCTCCGGTGTGGCCCACGGCGGACGAAGCGTTGCGGCTGTGTACGCCCGCCTCCCTCGCTGAAAGGGCGTGGGAGCAGTGGCCGGTGCTGACTCCGGCACTGCGCCGTACCTTGCCTTTGTTGGCGGTGGAAGAACAGGCCGCACTTTTGGCGGACTTGGCCTATGGCGGTGGCGATCTTTTTGTGTACCCGAGCGGAGCGGGAAATGCGGATATTTCTGCGTGGCCTTTGCCTGCGCCCTTGCGAGGGGCACGCCAGGAAAGCGTGTTTGATGACCCCTGTGCCGCTTTGGCTCCGGTGGGAGTGCACGCGGTGCTGGGCGGGCTTGAGCGTGCAGGTCAGCGTGCTGCCGCCAGCCCGCATAGCCGTGAGGCTCAAAGGCTGACCCGCGTGTTGGAAAAATTGGACCGTGAAGAACAGCGCTTGCAAGCCATGCTGGCGGGTAAGGAAAGGGCGCTGTATGTGCAGTCGGTGTTGTGGTATTTTCCGCCCGACGCGCGCCCCGATGCGTTGATCAGCGCTTTGGCAAACGACGCAGCTTCCCTACCGCCCTGTCCTTTTGATCCTCAGCTGTTGCCAGCTGAGATACGCTTGCGTGACAGCATGGAAGCGCTGTTTCACGGGGCTGCCCGTGGGGCGCGTGGTTTGGCTCTGGTAACAGAGCGCCGGATTTTATTGCGGGGGCAAGTGGCTGCCGCTCAAGATTCTGCGCTATTGTCCGCACTTTTGTTCACGGGTGTTCCCGCGCTTCAGGGAAGGGCGGCGGTGCAGAACGCGCCCCGTGCGCCGCTGGGGCGTACCCTGCCCAAAAATGTGGAAGTTTTCACCAGCGTGGACGGCCTGAGCATTTTTCGCGGCAAGGACGCCAAGGGCAACTTGGCCCTGCTCAAATTGGGCGCGCCTACGGATGTGTGGCTGCATGTGGCGGGGGGGCCGGGGGCGCATACCCTTGTGCGGCGGGCTTTTGTGGGGCAGGATATCCCCATGTCCACCTTGGAGCAGGCCGCCACACTGGCCGCCCTGAAGAGCTGGCAAAAAGGCAATGAACATGTGGAAGTGCAATGTGCACAAGTGCGCCACCTCAAGCCCCTGCGCGGCGCGTCTACGGGGACGGTGCGTATTGATAAACTAGACTGCATGGTGCGGGTGACCCTGCCCGTGCTGGGGTAGAATGCTGATATTTTTCCCATTGGAAATACTCTAAAGTTTCCGCCTGTTGTACCGATACAAAGTGTAGGTATGCGAGTACACAAGGCCTGCTGTAACAAAAGCATGGCATTACACTTGCATATATGAAGTGAATCCCCGTTTTAGGGGCAAGAACTTCCGTGTGAGGGTAGGACAATGGCAGATTATTTATCCGGTGGTATCCACTTTGACGGTATCGCAAGCGGTACGGACTTTGGTAAGGTTGTTGACCAGCTAAAAACAGTGGAAGAATTGCCGAAAAAGCGCCTTGAAGCGTGGAAATCGGACTGGAATATCCGCTATGTGGCCTTCAACAAAGTTATCGATTCCATGCGCGAAGCGCAGACCAAGCTTGCGGCTATTAATAATCCGTCAAAATTTATCACCAAAACTGCCACCTCTGGAAAAGACAGTATTCTGACCGCCAAGGCCGACGCCACCGCGCTCGATTCTACCCACACCGTGAATGTTACCCAAATGGCAAGCAATTCCATCTGGGCTTTTAATGGAACCTATGTCAGCAAAAATGCTTCGGTCAACACCACGGGCACTGACCAAACTTTTTCCTATACCTACAAGGGTAAAACGCGCGATATTATCGTTCCCCCCGGCACTACCCTTGAATCTTTGACAAATCTTGTCAATAAAGACGGTAAAAACCCCGGCGTGCGTATGAACCTTATCCAGACGGGGGGGGCGGTTAGCTTTCAATTGATGGGGAAGGACACGGGCAAAGCGGCAGAACTCACCGTACACCCCAACGGGCTTACCGGCATGAGCGGTGCCAAAAATACGTGGTCAAGCCCCATTGGGGATCCCACCAAGGCTTTTACCACCACCACAGATTTAAAATATACCGTTACAGATACCAAGGCAGGCACAAGCAAAGAATATATCGTGCCCTCCACGGGCAAGTTGCAAGATCTGGTCAATCAAATCAATACGGATACGCCGGGCGCGGCGACCATTACCGTTAAAGACGGCAAGTCCA
>JAVVPD010000064.1:0-12398 GCA_036655975.1 Desulfovibrionaceae bacterium
CCCACGTTAAAGCCGTTCTCCCGCGCGGTATTTCCCCCCCCGTGTAGCTTCCTGAGCCACTCTGGGCAGCGTGCTTTCCACGCGCCGTAAAGCTGCACCGAGTTTCTTACTGATTTTCGCCCTCCCCTCCTTGTTTTTTTTTACGGAAAAATCTAGACTTATTCTTCACAAACGCATGATATCTGTTTTTATTCCAGACAAGGAAGGAACACTATGTACCCTGTCCGCTATATCCACGCGGCTGATCTGCATCTGGACGCCGCCTTTAAAGGCCTGTCCCGCGAATGTGCCGGCACGGGCCCCATGGCCCAAAGTCTGCCTCAGGCCACCTTTACGGCTCTGCAACGCCTTGTTGATATATGCGAAGCGGAAAAACCCGATTTTCTCGTCATTGCCGGCGATATTTATAATCAGGAAGACCGCAGCATCAAGGCACAATTGCGCCTGCTCGATGCCTGCCAACGTCTTGAAAGCCATGGTATCCGTATTTTTTTGGCCCACGGTAACCACGATCCCTTGTCCTCCCGCCTGCAAACCATCCGTTGGCCTGATAATGTCACCATTTTCGGCGAAGGAATCGAATCCTGGCCCATCATGCGCGAGGGTGTTCTTGTGGCGGTTGTCCACGGCATCAGCCATTCCACCGCCAAAGAAGGCCGCAACCTCGCGCTGGGTTTTTCCCGACAGCGCCCGCGCGGTGTGGAAAAAGACAGCCCCTGCTTCCACTTAGGGGTGCTGCACTGCAGCGTCGAAGGCGGCAGCGGGGACACGCACGACCGCTACGCCCCGTGTACTTTGGCTGATCTGAAAAACACCCACCTGGACGCATGGGCGCTGGGGCACATTCACCACAGGGGCGTATTGTCCACCGAGCCTTTTGTGGCTTATGCGGGCAATACCCAAGGCCTGCATATTCTAGAAAACGGGCCGCGCGGCTGTCTGCTCGTGCAAGCCACCCCCACAGCCACAAGCTCCACCCCACCCCCCCTTGACAACAGCGCGGAAACGCCCTCCCCTTTCACCTGCACCGCAGATTTTAAGCCTTTGGGCCCCGTGCAGTGGGAAACGCTGGACGTTGATATCAGCACCGTGCAACACCTTGATAGTGTAGAAAATACCCTCCTTGAAGCCCTAGAAGCCGCTGCGGCAAAAACAGGGGTGCATTGCCAAGCCCTCATCGCCCGCATACGTGTCAGCGGTCGCACCGTGCTGGATAAAGATCTCCGAACACCCGCCGTACTGCACGAATTGACCGAACGCCTCCGCGCCAACAGCCTCAGCACACCGCAAGTATGGATAAAAGACATCGACGTACACACCGGGCAGGCATTAGATATGGAAGCCCTGAGCAAGCGCGAGGATTTATTGGGCGAAGTGGTACGCCTTGCCCAACACAGTGGGCAAAGCCCACACGAAGCCAAGAATTTGGCTAGCCCAGCGCTGGAGGTGCTGTTCAAACACACCAAGGCCAAAAATGCTTTAACCCCGCTTGATGACGCGCAAATTACCGACCTCATTACAGACGCGCAAAAGCTCTGCATCGACCTTATGGAGGCTCGCTGATGCGTATTCGTTCTTTCCACATGGACGGCTTCGGCATTTTTTCGGACGTCACCGTGCCGGCATTGCCTGCGGGTTTATCCATATTTCTGGGCAATAATGAAGCGGGCAAATCCACTTGTCTGGATTTTTTCCGCACCATGCTCATGGGCTATCCTGACCATCGCAGTAAGGAAAACAGCCACCCGCCATTGCGGGGAGGACAAGCCGGAGGCAGCCTCACCCTAGACACCTTGCAGTACGGTTTAGTCCGCCTAACCCGCCGCACGGGCACGGGTGGGGGCTTAGTAAGCCTGAGTGATGCCAGCGGTAAAGCCCTAGACGCGGCAGTGCTAGACCAAATTTTGGCAGGCGTCACCCGCGAAGTGTACCGCACCGTGTTCGGTTTCAGCCTGACGGAATTACAAAATTTTGACAGCCTCAATGCCGAGGGGGTACGCCACGCCCTGTACGGTGCCAGTTTTGGTATGGGCCTGCGCTCACCCCATCAATTGTTTAAGCAACTCGACGAACAAATGGAAAGTCTGTTCAAGCCCGGTGGCAGCAAACCCGCCTTGAACGCCACCTTCCGACAGTGGGATGAAATCACTAAAGACATCATCGCGGCAGAACAGGCATGCGCCCAATTTGACACCCTGTCTCTGGAATTAAGCGCCGCAGACCAAAGCTACAAAAATTCCCGCCAGCGCAAACACGCCATGGAACACGAACGCCGCCAAGTAGAGCGTCGGCTCGGGGTGTGGCGCCAGTGGGACGAATGGCGCAATCTGAAGGCCCGCATAGACAGGTTGGAACCCATAGCCCCCACCTTTCCCGAGGATGGCCCCGCCCGGCTGACCCGAGCCATGGAAAATACCGAAACCGCCGCCCGTCAGCTGACCTTGGTGCAGGAACGCTTACAGCGCACCCGCGACACCATAACTGCCGCCCAGCTCAAACCCGATATGCTGGCGGCCCTGCCTGAAATACAGTCGCTGACCGAGCGCAAAACCAGCTATCGTCAGGCCTGCACCAGCCTGCCCGCGCAAGAGGCGGCCCTCAAGCGTTCACAGGCCGACTTACAACGCCTGCTCAACGGTTTGGGGCCAGACTGGACCTGTGAGCGCATCCGCCAGACCAACCGCTCCCTGTTCGCCCGAGAAGAACTGGAACGGCAGGCCAACGAGATGAATGCGGCCCTGTCTGCCCACACCGCCGCAGTAGACAATTTGGAAAAAGCCAACCGAGCCGTGGAAAAAGCCGAGCACGATGTGGAGAAAGAGCAGCAGCGCTTACAGCATCTGCCCATGCCCGTCTCCTCACTGGACGATGCCGGACGCGACACCTTGCGCCGCACCCTCGCCCGCATTGAAGAAGTCCGCAGCCGCCTGCCCGAACGGCAGCGGGCCCTGCGCGAAGCCAATTCCACCTTTGCCCGCACCTATGAGCCTTTGCAACTACACCCCGGCAAGCCGGAACAATTATTACAAAATTTGGCAGATTCTCAAAACGAGGCTCTGGAATTGAGTCAAACGGTACAAGAGCATATGCGCGCTACCCATGCCGCCGACCTTGCCGCCGCCGCTGCTCAGGAAGCCGAAGAAACCGTGAGAAGCCGCATCGAGCGCTTGCGGGCCCAACATCTTGCCAATCACGGGCCTACCCGCGCCGCCTTAGACGCCCGCACCGTGGCGGTGCGTTCCCTGCGCCATGTCACCGCCAACTTGTCCGTAGAGCAGGATCGCCTCCGCGAAATGGACGACCGCAAGGCCGCCATGGTCGCCCCAGCTCCGCTGAAAAGCTGGTGGCTTATCACCCTCGGGCTGGGGCTGATGCTGGCGGGCCTTGGCATGCTGCTGGTGCTCTGGCAATGGGGCATCACCATCATTACGCTCACCCCACAAATAATTTTACCCACCTCATGGTTGGGCTATTTGGGAGTGCTCTCTGGAGTGGCCTTTCTGGCGGGCGGCTTACCCCGTTCCGGCCCAGAGGCCAAGCGCCACCTCGCAGAAACAGAAATCTTGGGCAAGCGCCTCAGTGATGTACGCCAGCGCATTGCAGAATTAAAGGGCCAAATTGCCGGCCTGTGCGCCACTGCTGAAGTGGACAGTGCTGACGCCATCACCCTTGACGCTACCGAAATGTTGCTCGAGCGTGAACGCGAATTGTGCGTCACCGAAGAACGCCTGAGTCAGGACATGGCGGATCTGCAAACAGAATACGGCCTGAGCAAAGAAAAAACCCGGCAGGCACACAATACGCGACAACAGACGGAAAGCCGCGTGCAGCAATGCCGCCGCCGTTGGCACGATTTTCTGTTAAGCTGTCACGTGGACTCAGTGCCCGCCCCCGAAGCCGCCGGCGTATTTTTTGGGCGGGTAGAAGCCGCCCGCGTAGCCCATGCCGCCGTACTGACCGTAGAAGCTGAATGCGCCCATTTGCAACACAGCCTTGACGAACAGTACAGCCTTGCCATGGCCCTGCCGCCTGTGGCCGAACTTGTCAGTCAGGCCCAAGCCATGGCCCTGACGCTGAACCCTGATACAAAAGCACCACCGCAAGCCCCGCTGGAAAGCGTACTCAACGCCTTGCAGCAGGTGACAGAAGCCTGTCGCGAAGCCGATGCCGCCACCGAAGAACGCCTAAAGGCCAGTGC
Source organism: Desulfovibrionaceae bacterium (assembly GCA_036655975.1). Taxonomy (GTDB): domain Bacteria; phylum Desulfobacterota; class Desulfovibrionia; order Desulfovibrionales; family Desulfovibrionaceae; genus CASQEL01. Next base: position 4,199 of record JAVVPD010000064.1, read on the forward strand.
GGCGGTCAGCAATGCCGAATCCAATATGGAACGCGCCGAAATCCTGCAACATGACAGCGCTACAGCCTTGAAAGAAGCGGATCACAGGCTCACCACGGCCCGCGCCCTTTGGCGCGAAAACCTGCAATCTCTCGGGCTTGGGGTGGAGTTGTCCCCCCCCACCGTGCGTGAAGCGCTTGAAAGTATGGAACGCTGCCTGAGCGCGGAAGCCGAAGTAGCCCGCCTGAACGACGATATCACCCGCCTTGAGCGTGAAAAAGACGCCCTGACCCTGCCCATGCAGGCCCTGCTCACCCGCTTTGGACACCCCCTTAAACACGATTCAGACGGTGCTGTCCACTGGATCGCTTGCCTTGACAGCCTGTTGCAAGAGGCCCTGGCTATGGAAAAACTGGACACAGAACTCCAGCGCCTCCACGCCAACTGTCTGGAACAACAGGATCTCCTCCGCAGTGCCGAAGCCACACTTGCCGACGCTCGCCAAGCCCAAGACAGCCTGTTGGAACAGGCCGGACTGAGCGATACCGAAGATTTTTTGCGCCACGCCCGCATCAAGGAAGAACGCGAAAATTGCTTACGCCGGCAAGCAGATTTGGAAGACGCCCTCACCCTGGCGGCAGCCCCCCAGCCCTTTGACGAATTCATCAATTCCTTTGCAGAATTTGACCGCGCAGAACGCGAAATGTATGTGGGACAATTGGCAGAAACTATTGAGACCTTAGACCAGCAGGAACGTGACATCAACACCCGCATGGCCGAACTCAACGCGCAAATCAGTATTCTCAGCACGGCGGATCATCTGGCCCAATTACGCCAGCGCCAAGCCTCCCTCGCCGAATCCATGCGCTGCATGGCCTATGAGTGGAGCCGCAACGCCGTGGCCCGCCGTTTACTCGAAGAAGCCAAACACCGCTTTGAACAGGAGCGTCAACCGCAAGTCATCCGCACCGCCTCGGAAATATTCGCGGGCATCACCCAAGGCGCGTGGATCAAAATCGCCGCCTCGCTTGAAGACAGCAGCTTGACTGTCCTTCCCGGCCTGGAACAGGGGCAAGGCTCCCCTCTGCCACCTTCTGTACTCAGCCGAGGCACCCAAGAGCAATTGTATTTAGCCTTACGTCTGGCCTACATCCGCAACCATGCCACCCACGCCTCAGCCTTGCCCGTGATTATGGACGATATTTTGGTCAATTTCGATCCCACCCGTGCCCGCCAAAGCGCCCAAGCCTTGCTGGCCTTAACGCAGGGCGGCGCCAATCCCGCACACCAGATTCTGTTTTTTACCTGTCACCCTCATATGGCAGATATGCTCCACTCTGTTATGCCGGCTTCACAAGTATTCAAGGTCAACAAGGGGACTATTACAGCGGGCTAGCGCAGGGCGCAGCCCCCCACGGGTGCTCGCAGATACAAACAGCAACAGGCTTTCCCCTCTACGCGAAATGTATGAGGGAAAAGCCTGTTGCTGTAGACGTGCAAAAAATATTACGCTTTAAACTCGGCCATTTCTGCAAGGGTGGTGTCAAGAACGCCGCGCATATTTTGCAAACGTTCTTCCATCGGCTCCGACTGGCGCAGGGCGACTTCCACTTCACGCGCCGCCTCTGCCAAAGCATGGGCGCTAAGATTAGCCGCAGACCCTTTCACCGTGTGGGCAAGGCGCACAGCTTCTTCACAGGAATTTTGCGCCATCAAGGCTGCAATCTTGTCAGGCGCGTCGCCCATTGTTTCCGCAAAACGAAGCAATAGCTTGCCGTACAAGTTCCGATTATTCACAACGCGGCTCACACCTTCATCAATATCCAAAATCTGCACATCAGACATAGTATATCACCTATAGTTAATACCGATACATGTATTGTTGGAGATATGTTAGCATAGCTCTGTAGAGGCAGCAACTGCGAAAAAACGTATACCATCAATCTACAAAAAATTAAAACAATATTATTGATTTGTTATCTAAACTACAAGCTACAGACATGCTAACATTTCTGTCGGTAAAAGGCTGAATGCGCTGCTTTTTCCAACCTCTAACGTTCCGAAATGCTGTTTTTTCAGGCAATGGGCCCCGTTCACCGTCAACATACGGACAAGGGCTGCCAAAGGGACGTGCTGCTGCCTATGCAGCCACAGCGCATCTTCCCAAATATCCAGATTTGGTGCGGAACTCAAGCCGTCTGTCCCCAAACACAGGGGAATATTCGCCTGCATCAGCAGGCCCACCGGCGCGTCTCCTACAGCCAGCAAAGCATTGGAGCGCGGACACAAACATAAGGCAGTACCACTTTCCGCCAGCACGCGGGCATCGGCGGCATTGCAGTGAACACCGTGCACTGCCAGTGTGTCCGGCCCAAGCAGCCCCCAGTGGGCAGCCGCCCGCACCGGACGCAGTGCCGGAGCCTGCCAGTGCGCCGGTAAAATCCGCTCGGCATACAAATCCACCAAAGGGCCAGTACCCCGCAGCAGGGCCTCTTCTTCTTCAGGGGATTCAGCAAGGTGCATACTAAAGGGTCGCCCCTGTGCGCGGCAAAAACGCTGCGCCCTTTGCAACAAAGTCGGATGGGTAGAATACAGCGCGTGTCCGGCAGGGGCTAAACACGCTTCCTGCAGGGCGGGGGTAGCGTCCAGCAAGGTTCTCACCACAGCAGGATACGCCCCCCCGCGCTCGGCCAAAACGCTTTCCGGCGGCACCTGAAAACCGAACCATTCACAAAAATGCACACCGTCCATACCCTGTTCACGTAAGGCCGCATGAACCACAGCTACACCGTGGCTGGTGTAATCCCCCACACAAATAATACCGCAGGAGCGCATGGCCCGCACCGCGCGCTTCACGTCTGCGGGCGCAAGGGGCGTCCCTAACAGAGGGATAAGGCTGCGTAACCACGGTACAAAACCCTGATTCCACACCACGCGTTGTGTTCCCGCTGGCTCCAGCCCACGCTCAAGAAATGACAATTGCACATGGGTATGCGCGTTCACCAGCGCGGGCAGCATGCACACCGCGCCCAGATCCTCCACCCGCACACCCACAGGGGCACGGAATGACCGAAAATTTTCTACCGCCCGAATCCGCCCCCCCTGCGCCAGCAACACCACATCATCCCGCAGGTTTAGAGGCCGTACCAAGTCCGTCCCACGGGCCAGACCCTCCCCCGCCAGCGTGACACACTGCCGGACGCGGTAGGCCACGGCTGCGGGAGATTTTGGTGAAATAGGCATAAGGCTCCTATAAAATATGCGTTTCGACGCGCAGTCCGTATTTTTCCATCCGCGCCAATAGCGTAGGCCGCGATAAACCCAATAAGCGCGCCGCATGGGAACGATTGCCTCCGGTCAGGCGCAAGCCCTCGCGCAGCACCACCCGCCCCATAACGTCCATAAAGTAGTCAAAAGAACACTCCTCTGCCGAGGCCTCAAGACTCGTACGCACAAAGGCCGCCAGCAGCGTGTCCGCATCGGCGGGAATCGACTGACCAACCACGGGGCTGGACGTACTGGGGGCGACGGGCGCGGCTACCAATGCGGCTGGAATTGCCTGACGCACATCCTCTTTCGACAAAGGCCCGTGCGGCATCCCCCGGCTGAATACCAGCGCCTTTTGCAAGGCATGCGACAATTCACGGACATTGCCCTGCCAAGCCTGCCCACACAAATAGTCCAGCGCGGTAGTGTCTAAACCGGGATTGGGCATATCCATAGCCCGCGCGTGACGCTCTAAAAACCATTGGGCCAGCAGGGGGATATCTTCCCGCCTGTCCCGCAAAGGTGGCACGGGCAAAGAAACCACCTTGAGGCGATAATACAAATCCTCACGAAAACGCCCTTCAGCCACGGCAAGTTCCAGCACGGCATTGGTGGCGGCGATGATACGCACGTCCACACTAATGGGTTCGCGCCCGCCCAAACGTTCAATCTGTTTTTCCTGCAACAGGCGCAACAATTTGGCCTGCACCGTCAGGGGCATATCCCCTATTTCGTCCAAAAAAACCGTGCCCCCCGAAGCCTGCTCAATCTTCCCGATGCGGCGGCTATGCGCGCCAGTAAACGCGCCTTTTTCATAACCGAACAGTTCACTCTCCAATAAAGTATCGGGAATTGCCACGCAATTGATCACCATAAAAGGTTTACGCGCGCGCAGACTGTGCTGATACACGGCGCGGGCGACTAATTCCTTGCCCGTACCCGATTCCCCACGAATAAGCACCAGCGCGTCGGTGGGAGCCACACGCCCAATGGATTTATACAGGGCATGCATGGGCGCGCTACGGCCCACCAGTGCGTCCTGACGCGGGGGAGGCACAGCACTGTCCTTGCCGTCGGGAACATCCAAAGCCACTTGGGCACGCATACGGCTGCCCGCTTCCACAGCTTTAGCGATAAGTTCTAAAACATGTGGAATTTCAAATGGTTTAAGCACATAGTCGAAAGCCCCCAGTTTGGTGGCTTCAATGGCGGTATCAGTATTAGAATAGGCAGTCATGATGATGACGGGCAAACGCGCCTCAATGCCGTGCATGGCTTGCAGGGCCGCCAGTCCGTCCATACCGGGCATACGCACGTCCATGATGACGCAATCAGGCAGGGCCGCGCGCACCATGTCCATTCCCTGTTCACCCGAAGAAGCCACGCGCACCTGATAGCCTTCTTCCAGCAGCAGCCGCTCAAAGCCTTCGCGCAAATGGTGATCGTCGTCAACAATCAGGATCGAATCCATATATCATCGTCCTTTCGCGCGGGGACAACAGCCACAAAGGTGGCCCCCTTGCCCAGCGCACTGTGCACATGCAGCCAGCCGCCGTGCTCTTCAAAAATTCTTTTGGCGATGGGCAGGCCCAAACCCGTGCCCTCGTCCTTGGAGCTGATAAAAGGCTGAAAAATGGCTTCGCACATATCTTCAGGGATACCCGGCCCGGAATCCGCAATACGCAGCACTACCGCGCGTTCCAAAGGCTCAATACGCCCGCTCTCCTCGCTGATACGTAGGGAACCGCCCACCCCCATGGCTTCGCAAGCGTTCAGAATAATGTTGGCAAGGGCCTCGCGCAATTGTTCGGCATCAGCATCAACTTTCGGCAACATGTCTGGACGTTTATGCACAACCCGCACCTGAAATGCCTCTAGCCGGGGCTTCAGCAAAGACAGCGTTTTTTCCACCACATCCCCCACATCCACCGGGGCCATACTTAAAGAGGGACGGCGCGAAAATTCCAAAAAATTTGTTGTGATAGCTTCCATATGCCGGATGGCATCGTCAATGGCGGCTAAGTCTTCCTGCTGACGTGGCCCCAAGGTCATAACCTTGGTCAACGAAAACACGCGCAATTTCAACCCTGTCAACGGATTACGAATAGAATGGGCCACTCCCGCCGCTAATTTGCCCACCAGCACCAATTTTTCCGTCTGGCGGAGGTTTTCATGGCTTTCTTCCAATTCGGCGCGGGTACGCTGCACCGTTTCTAACAAGCGGCGGACGCGGAGCACAAGGCCTTCCACAGGATCATCCACATAGCCCTTCACCCCCGCTTCCAGCGCCAGCCGACGCAAGGGCAAAAACAGCCGCCCCAAAATCAACCACCCCAAGGCCAATGCCGCCCCACTGCTCAACAACAACAGGAAAGTGCCGAGCAAACGTCCGGTGATGTTCCACACCCCCACCGTCCACAAAGCCCCAGACTCCAAACCCCACAGAAGCACCGCACCGCCTGTCAGCGCACTCAACCACAGCAGGCCCAAACCCAACAATAAGCCCCGCAGCACGGTTAAAAAGCCTTGCCGTGCGACAAAGACCAGCCCTTAGGGCGCCTGTCAGGATGCACCCAATATACCAATGGCTTACCCATATCATCCGCCAGTGTACGGACAATCAGACTGACCGGATCAGCGGGCATGCGTGAATTTACCTGAAAAACATAAAAATCGCTGGCTGCCTGTTTTTCCATGGTGGCCCCCTGTGCCATAGACCACAACAAGGTGCCGGTGGCGACTTCGTACACTTCTATAGCCAGAGATACGCTGGAATCACCGTAGCTGCTGCCGTCCATAAAGTGGGTAATATAGCCGCCCACCACCAATTCAGCCCCGCGCTGGCGGCCCAAAGCAATGGCCTCACGCGCGCTGAAGGGGCGCCCCGTGTCCGTGTATTCCAACACCGAAAAAGCCTGCTGCGACAGCCAAACCTGCCAGATCTGCCGCGAAATATTGTTGCCGATACTCAAACGATTGTTCATGTCCTGCGTAATACGCAAGGGCACAAAGAGCGCGCGGGGGGCATGATCGGGCGTAACGGTGGGTTGCACATACACGGCAGGCGGATTGCGGCGCACCCATTGATCAATCTGCACTTGATAGGGATTGGAAAAATTGCCGCTCACACTCAGACCCATGGGCGAATCTGCACAGGAAACGAGCAGGGCTAACACGCCACACAAGCACAGAAAAAGACAAAGTTTTACTCTGTAGGGCAGCGGGGCGACACAAGCGGAAAAACAACAACACAGGGCGGGATGGGACATTATTGAATCCTCTCAGTGGATGACGTGGCGGACTGCACCGAGGCCAACAATTTTTCGTGTGAACGGTGCAAACTGTGATGCAGAGCCAAACGACGGTCTGCGGACAGGTGACAAAATTCGGGGCGCTGCGCCATGTCCACAAGGCTGGTCATTTCTTCCTTGAGAGAATGCAAATACTGCGCCTCTTTGCCAGAAACATCAGGGCCGCGCTCGACAATTTCTGCCAGATCAGCCAGTTCCCGCGCCAACTGTCCAATAACTCTAGGGGAAATCTCGCTGGCATGCTGCCGCCTTTTACGAAATTCCCTCCATAGCTTGCCAATTTTTTGAAAAAAAACGGCCACGGGTCACCTCGTTGTAAAAATGCGGCCCCCACTATAGCACGGCAAGCGGTGTGCGCCTACGCTAACCCACCACCCTTTGTATACTTTGCACAAGATAAAAAATTAATGGAATGCCTAAAATATATAAAGGAACCAAGGATGTCACCGTCTGGCTCAGGCTCAGGCGTAAAGCATAGCGGCACCCCACAAAACTACCCGCAAGCCCCCAGATGAATCCCACTATAGACCCCGCCACCGGCACCACGCACAATAATGCCGGGGCAGAACTATATGCAAGCACCTGAAACACCAGTGAAAAATTTGCATTTTGGGGAGTAAAAAGGCGGAATACCAGATGATACAAGGCCGCTGCGAAAAAAAGCTCCAAGGTAATCATCGCCGAACGGAGCAACACGGTCATGGCAATACTGGTTTCGGGGGACAACATTTGCAGTAAGGCCTGCAATTGCGGATCTGTTCCCGCTGCCGGAGCCAAAGCGGAACTGAGCACCCCCCCCCACAGGCGTTCAATAACAATTTGCAGCACCCCCACCACAAGGTAAAAAGCCAAAGGGCGCCATTGACTGACAGAAGGCACAAGCCCTGCAAAAAAACGCGGTGCGGCAAACATAACCCGCATGGCGGTTTGATAAAAAGCCGCAGGATAGCCGTATTGCGGATTGTCCCACGGGTTGTCTAAGGCAAAATTGTCCCCCCCTTCCTGCTCAGCCATGGCCTCAGCTTGCCGCCGGTAGGCTTCGTGGGCAAGCCTTTGCTGCTCTTCAAAATCAGGATGATTGGGCTTAGACGGCCCGCTCCCTGCAGGGGTGGAAGACCCCGAAGGCAAGGGAGCTTCAGAAGGGGGCGAGGCTTCTGTGGCGCCATTTTCTGCGGGGCTACGGGGAATAATGGCCCCCGGAGGCAAGGGATCGTCACCCGCAGCATCGTGCGCGGTGCCATACTTGGGCGAAACCACCGCTGAGGAAGTATCCACACCCGTGCCCGCAGTACCGTCAGCGGGCGCGGCGGGCGCACGGCCCTCCGTGCTGACCGCACCTGTGGCGCTCACCTTGAAACGGTATTTACAACGCGGACAGGTGGCTATAGCGGTCTTGCTGGGCAGGCGATCGTCCGGAATCTCACGGCCAAATTCACATTGGGGACAAACTATTTTCATGCGGGTAAAAACTCCTCATAGATATCCCCAAAAGCAGGCAGGCCTTCTTCTGTGGGATTGTCTCCAATTATACCTGCTTGCCCCCCCACTGGCAAGCACACGCACTGCCGCCATTTTGCAAAACTACAGGTCTAAAGCATTTTTGATTCCAGACGCTCCCACCGGCGCTTTACGGCGAAAATAAA
>JAVVPD010000065.1:0-8994 GCA_036655975.1 Desulfovibrionaceae bacterium
GTTCGCCGTACAGCCAGAAACTACCGTAGAAATTTTAAATTTTTTAGTAGCCCTCTGCCCTCCCTTGACAACTTTTATTTTTACCGTGCTGGCCGAAGAAAAACTTGATTCCACGCGCACCGGTAAGGGGCAGGTCAACAGCGCTTTTGATGTGCCCTTTGAAATGCGCTTAGTAAACACCGCAGACATGGCCCGCACCATGTCACTGGTGAATAGAATGAGCGTCCTAAATATCCCCCTACTCATCACAGGCGAGACCGGTACCGGCAAAAGTATGCTGGCCCGCTATATCCATCAGTGCAGCCCCAGACGCTCGGCAAACTTTGTGAAAGTGAACTGTCCTTCCCTCGTCCCCACCCTGTTTGAAAGCGAAATGTTTGGGCATACCAAGGGCGCGTTCACAGGAGCCAACACCAAACGCATGGGACGGATAGAGATGGCCCACGAGGGCACCTTGTTTTTGGATGAAATAGCCGAACTTTCGCCAGATATGCAGTGTAAACTCCTGCAAATTCTTGAGGAAAGGTCTTTCGAACGCGTGGGAGAAAGTCACCAGCAATATGTTGATATGCGCCTGATTTCGGCCACCAATGTTGACATTACCAAGGCGCTGGCGGAAAAAAGATTACGGCAAGACCTCTATTATCGTCTGGCCTCTGTCGTGGTGTTCATGCCCCCGTTGCGCGAACGCAAAAATGACATTACCGTACTACTGAATTATTTTATTAATAAATTTGAAATGATGTATTCTATTCCCCGCCCAACCCTCACGGCGGAGGTGCTGGATCTTCTCCACAACTATGCCTGGCCGGGGAATATCCGTGAATTGCGTAATATCGTCAACCACCTCATTCTCAACGCTATTGATCACCCTCTGACCCCCCGCATGGTACGCGAAATGCTGTATAACAGCGCAGAAACAGGCATCCCAATAAGCTCCGGCGACACCCCCCTCGCCGAAACAGCAGCGCCCACAGCAGCGCCCGTGCCCTCCCGCCTTGCCACATTACAAGAACACGAAAAGGCCTACATCCAGCATGTTATTGCTCTGGCCCACGGCAAACTTTCCGGCCCCCAAGGCGCGGCTGCCCTGCTGCATATCCCTCGCTCCACCCTACAGCACCGTATCCGCAAGTTGGGAATTCAGGTATAAACAAAAAAGTGCGCGCTATTTAGAGCAATGCTCTGGCGACGAGAACCGTCGCCCGCCCCGTAGGCGTAGGCGAAATTTACTTTCGCCGTAAAGCGCCGGAGGGAGCGTCTGGAATCAAAGAGGCTTTAGAGTATTTTGCTTAGGACGCTTTTTTACGAGAAGCTGTTTTGGAATCGGTGTTTTTAGCGCTTTTTTTCCCGCTCACACCGCTCTTTTTCGAATCAGAAGAAGATTTTTGGGATTTGGAGGCGGAAGCTTGGCGGGAAGAATCCTTCTTGTCAAGCTTACGTGTTTTGTCCGACTTGTCGGATTTTGTGCTTTTACTGCCTTTATCGACTTTACGTTCTTTGGTGGACGACTTGCTACGCCGCTCCACCTTGTCGGCCTTATCCTCATCCCTGGCGGCCACAAGACGGGAATGCGCCTTTTTACTGTCTTTCACATCTCTGTCGGCGCTTCTCCTAGAATTTTTGTCGGATTTTTTTTTGCTCTCTCGGCTTGCTAAAGTACTTTTTTTACTTTTGGAGGATCGGCTGGTCACATTTTTGGGGCTAGGAGCTTGGTGGGCATAGGCCACGAGCATTTTTTCCGCAGCTTCAATATCGCCCTCATTGCTCACGTTCAGTCGCCGGGCCCCCATTAAGGTTTGACTAAAATAGGGATCGTCCAGCGAATTGATACGCACGACATTACGTTTACGCGGACTGTGAATAAATTTGCCATCCCCCACATAAATGCCGGTGTGGTACCCACGGCGGGGATGTTTGAAAGCCACAATATCACCCGCCTGCATATCATCCACACGCCGCACAAACTTGCCTACCTGCGCTTGTTCACGCGCCGTGCGCGGTAATTGGATTCCCACATGATTGTATGACCATTGCACAAAACCCGAGCAGTCAAAGCCCCCGCGCCGCGAGGTGCCCCCGCTCACATAGGGCGTGCCCAAAGCCGTGCGGGCTTTTTGTAATAAATCTCCGGTAGACCCCTTGCCAACCATATCTGTCCGGCTATAGCCCCGTGCCAATTTTTGGCTCAATTGGCTACTATTTTCCGGCTCCCACGCACCGTCGTCGTCATCGTCATCGTCATTCATCTGTGCATTGGCGAGCGCCGCCCGAGTGGTATTGTGCAAGACCACGTCATCCGCAGGCTTTGTTGTTTTAGGGGCGCAGGCACCTAAAAAAAATGTCATACACAGTACAAATACACTACAATATATTGATTTAGCTATGTTTTTTACCATAATTACTTCTATATGCGTTAGTTGGACTGTCAAAGGCGGCAGATATACATGGCAGAGCACACGTAAGACTAAGCCCGGATATCAACAAGAGTACCCAGCATGGCATCCCACGTTTGCACAGACACGGCATTGGCCTCATAGGCACGCTGCGTGGCAATCATGGTGCTGAATTCACGCGACAGCTCGGTATTACTGCTGTCTAAAGCCTCGGGTGGCACCACAAAGCTCCTATTCACAGCATCGGCGGCAGTGGCACTGCCGTTCACCCTGTCAGAAAAAGGTAAGGCGGCTTCCTCTATCGAGCTGACCCGCACCCCTTGCCCTTGCGGGCCCGTTTCATACCCCACCTGCAAAGGATCAAAGCCCGCAGTATTGATGTTGGCAATATTGTGTGCACTGGCATTCATACCCTGCCCAAAAGCCTGCAAGGCTGAAGCCGCGCTATACGCTGCCGCACCTGAGCTTGCTGCAAAAGGACTTATAGTCATACCCTACACTCCTGCTAGACTTTGTCTCCAATTTTTCTACCGTACCCGCATACAGAATGCAAGTCTAAGCGAGGGTTCTTTCAATGCACGCAAAGGCATTGTGACAATGGATGGATTCAAAACTTTCCACCTCCACCCGAAACCAAGATATTTGCGGGTGCTCTGCAAGACGTACAGCCACCGCGCGCACCACATCTTCCACAAAAGTCGGGTTTGCAAAGGCCTGTTCTGTCACAAATTTTTCGTCTTCGCGCTTCAGCAAAGTATATACCTGCGCCGAACCGCCGGACTCGGCAATTTCAATAAATTCTTCCAACCACGAAAAACCCTTCATCCGCACCGCCAAGTGCACCACTGTGCGTTGTCCGTGCGCGCCCTCCACACTAATGGCTTTAGAACAGGGGCATACCGTGGTGACCGGCACATCCACTTCTAACAAAAATTCCGGTTTACTGTCTGTCATGTCGCCCGTAAGGCGGCATTGGTACCACACCAGCCCAGAACTGCCCGAGGCCGGCGCTTCCTTCCGCATGAAATACGGAAAACGGAAGACAACATAAGCCCGATTCGCGCCCAAACGCGTTTTCACATCTTCCAGCAGGGTCTTTACCGAATGATAATCCAGCTCCTCCCCCCAATTTTCTAGAGCCTCCACAAAACGGCTCATATGCGTACCCTTGAAAGACGACGGTAATTCCACACCCATGTCCACTGTGGCAACCGTATGCTGCCGCCCCTGCGCCCGATCACGCACCAGCAAAGGCAAATGCAAATCTTTCACCCCTACCTTATCAATACATAAGGCAATACGGGGAGGCCCGCTTTGTACGTCTTCCATTATACTAAATCCTGTCCGGTTGTGGTCAATGAAAATGCGCCGTGCTTCACGCCGCGAATGGCTATCAGACTGTCCGCCAATTTACGTATCCGCGCGGGCGCGCCCTTCAATAACAAAACTTCAAGACAATTATGATGATCCAAGTGGGCATGCAAAGTCGCAATAATACAATCATGGTCATCATGCTGGGCATTAACAAGCTTACGGGTCACGTCATTTTTGTGATGGTCATAGACCAAGGTCAAGGTTCCCGCCGCTTCACCCTCGCCTTTTTCCCACATATCTTCAATCAGCGCCTTACGGATCAAATCACGCAAGGCCTCAGAACGATTGGCACAGCCCCGCCGTGCACACATAGCGTCAAAAGGTTCTAGCAATTGCTCGTCCAACGACACTCCAAAACGAATCAATTTACTCACGGTGCATCTCCTTGGAATATCCCCATTCCACGCTTGTTAGCGTAGCGGCGGACACAATTCCCAAACGTGAACAGTCACGCGGGCGGGTTGGGCATACAGAGGATCAACCACCTGACTGTGCACCCTTTTGCCGCTCCAGCCGCGTTGTAAAAAACCTGCTCGAAAAGCTTCGTACACCGTGCGGCAGGGTTCAGCCACCCAAGCCCGCCCTTGGGGAGCCAGAGAATATTCCAAAAAATCCAGTACAGGCTTCACAAAACGGGTTTCGTACATGATATCGCCGCCCCACACCCGAGCAATGCTGCCACGGGCCACGGCAGGCCGCCGCCAGTCCATCACAGTCCACAGCGGCTGGGAAATATTATTGAGGACGGCATTTTTACGCGCAAAGCGCAGCGCGGCTTCCTCATAATCCATAGCAAGAACTTGAGCCCCCAGCCATTGTCCAACCATGGCGGTCAGTCCGAGGCCACAGCCCAAATCAAGACAAGCCTTACCCGCTATGCTGTCACGCTGTTGATACAGCCACTGCGCCAGCGCCACACTGGCAGGCCACAATTCCGTCCAATAGGGCAGGCGTTCGTCGTCTACAAAGTCTGCGGACAAAGGCAGCTCTGTCATGGCTTCCCACAGGCTTTCAAGATCTGCGGCGCGTTCCAGCTCCCAGAGGCGATTACAGGCCTGCACTTGAATATACGGTGTATAGGCTTGAGCCTGCGGGCTCATGTTAACCTCCACCCACAGCGGGGATAAGGCCCAAACGGTCACCATTGTGCAGGGAACTTGCGGGTTCGCCATGCACACCGTTGATAAAAATAATTTTTACTTCTTCTGGAGCAATAGTCAGCATATCTATAACCGTTGCCACAGTGGCATCATCGGGTATGGTTAAAAAACCTTCCTTAGGCGCATAGCAGGCTAAGGAAGCAAAGCACTTGAGTTCAATACGCATAAAAACCCTCCCATGGTGGTGCATCATAGCCGCTTCCGCGCCGCCCCACAAGTCCCTGATGGAGCGCGTTATGCCATTGTGTATACGCGCTGATTCTGATAAAGCACACCCGTTCACCTTCACGCAACCCTTGCCTACAGCTGCGTTCCACGCGGCTCAATGAGATGTATATGTCACTTAACTATTTTGATATTGCCGTTCTGTGTATCTTATCCATGTTTTCCCTGCGTGGCCTCATCCGTGGCTTTGTGGCGGAAGTAGCCGGAGTGGTCGCCATTATTGGCGGTTTATGGTACGCACGGCGCAGTTTCATGATGGTGGCTGACTATTTGACCTTTATTCCCGACCCCACATGGCGTCAAATTGTCGCCTATGTCCTTATTTTTCTAGCTATTATGCTTCTTGTGGGGATTATTGCCCGCATTTTACGCAAGGTGCTCGAATTTTCCTTTGTGGCTTGGGTGGACAAATTGGCTGGGGCTTTGACCGGCGCGTTTAAAGGTTTGGTAATTTGCTCCGTATTGCTCATTTTGGTGCAGGCCTTTTTGCCGGACGCGACCTTTGTACGCGATTCCCGCGTTATTCCCTATCTTACCGCTGTAATGGAGCAGGTCAAAAGTTATCTGCCCCCTGATATTATCAGTAAACTTCATCTTTGAGGATTATTATGGAAAACACCGCATTGACGAAACTCCAAAGCATCATCGACCGCCTGATCGGCCCGGACGGTTGCCCGTGGGATAAAGAGCAAAGCCCTGAATCCCTTGCTGATTATGTTATTGAAGAAAGCCACGAACTGGTGGAAGCCATCCGCTCGGGCCATGTGCAGGACGTGCGCTCAGAATTGGGCGACGTGGCTTTTTTACTCCTCTTCATCGCCCGCCTGTATGAAAAAAAACACGCTTTCAACTGGGAAGACGCCCTGAGCGATAATGCCGAAAAAATGATCCGCCGCCATCCCCATGTGTTCGGTGACGCCCATTTTGAGAATAAGGAAGAACAATTACGCGCTTGGGAAAGCATCAAAAGAGCGGAAAAAAAGACGACAGAAGCCAATGATGACTCGACAGACACCCCCCCCACATCCGCTGCCGGCATTTTTGACAGCCTGCCCAAGGGACTGCCCCCGCTGATCAAGGCCTATCGCATCCATTCCAAAGCGGCACGCGTGGGCTTCACCTGGCCCGAAGATCAGGACGTGGAGCAGCAGGTAGAAGCCGAATGGCTGGAATGGCTGGACGTGGCCGCTACAGATAACAAAGCCGCCCAGCAACACGAATTAGGCGATATGCTCTTCACCTTGGTGGAATTAGGCCGGCGCAAAGGTCTCAAGGCCAATGAAGCCCTTGATTACGCCACCATGCGTTTTTTAGATCGTTTTGCGCGCATGGAAGCCCTAGCGCGTGAACGCAAGCTCGATTTCCCCAACCTTTCGCTAGACGATAAAGACGACCTATGGAACGAAGTAAAAGCCGCCGAGGTAAAGCCTGCGTAAGGGGCCTTGTCCTCATAAGCCTTGTGTGCACCTTATGGGCTTGTGTGCCGCAAAACCACAAAGCCACTGCCCCACTGCCCCGCGCCAACCCTGTGTATGTGCAGTGGCTTGAAAGACAATCCATGCTGGCGGCGGTTCCCCAATACACCCGCGTCGTCTCCGGCACGGAACTCTTGTGGCGTGCCCCCATGGCGGACGATCCTGTGATACGCATCAACACGCTGCTTGAAGCGGCGGATATGTGGCTGTTTGTGCAGCCTCAGCTTCTCCTCACGGAGCATCAACGCCCCGTGCTGGCAGAACTCGCTACCCCCGCCACCATACGCCTGCTCAAATCCCTAGGCTTTGGCGGCGTCTACATGCTGCCCACGGCGGAATCTTCGGCTTTGTGGGGTGGTCAAGACACTATGAGCACGGGCGAGGATGCCAATTCCCTCACCTTTGCCGCCCATGTAGGCACCGAAAGCCAATACGCCGACCTAGCCCTTTTGGCAGCCCGCGAACAATTGCAATGGGGCTCAGGCCTCGTGCCCGCCGCCATCGGTTTGGGGCCGGACTTTTTTCTCGCTGCACGCCATGTGCGCGACTATCCCGGCACCTTGATGATGGTGGACGTGCCAAAGGAAGTATGGAGCCTGCTTCCGCCCACGCTTGATCTGCCCCTTTCCTTATCGGCTAAAGAACAGAACTCCGCACGGCAAAAAATGCCAGTAAATACGGAGAACCTATCAGGAATTGCCCTGCAAGGCGCGTACGCGGCAGCGTTCACCGCCCTCGTGGAAAAAAACATTCTGCCCCCCGCCCTCTTGCGTGACACCCTGCCGTGGGCCACACCCGGCGCGTGGGCGGCAACCCCCCCCATTGAAGGTATTGACGGGGTGGAACGCCGCTTTGTGTACCGTTTTTATGATTCCGTGCAGCGCCCTGTTCTGCAATGGGACGATCCCTCAAAAAATGCCCAGCGCATTCTTTCCGCAAGTATTATCCGCACCATTGGTAATCAGCAACAAACCATTGGTGGCCTGTACCCTGAAGCATGGGTCGGGCTTGATTCCATAACAAGCACGGCACCAGCTCTCTCCCCAAGCACCACCGCCCCCTTGAGTGAACCCGCTACCTCAGCCCTGCGCGCCTTAAGCCGCGAAATACGTCGCTATGGTGGGTGGTCCATGCAAGCAGATGTGTTCCCCCCACGTCTGACCAAAGCTATTTTAGACACGGGGGTAGATTTCACCACAGACAGCATCACCGCACCGACAGCCGAGTACGCCCTGCTCACCGGAGACACCCTCCCCTTGCAGCAGGCCCTCAAAAACAGTCTGGCAGCGGGGGTAGACCACACCCGCCTCGTACGCTCCCTCCCCCACTACGCAGGCCTTGATCTGCGCCCCTTATTGGACAGCCCGCAAGGCCGCAACACAGGGGAAAAACTTACAGCCTATATGCACAAAAGCGCGTGGGCAAGCCAAGCCCCTTTGAAAGGCAACACCTTACACGCCACCGCCGCAACGCTGGCTGCCATGGCGGCAGGGCTGTCCCCCGCAGCCGCAACCCAAGCGGAAAATGCGGCCCCTATTCTGATCCGGCACATGCTGCTCACCACCTTGCGGGCGGGCATGCCGGGCTTGCTCTTCGTGTCAGGGCAGGATCTTGTGGGCGCGTTGAACCTCCCCGCCTCCTCTGCTGTCTCCCCAGCCATTTCCGCCAAGCCGCAAAATCCACCGGCAAGCAGTACCCTCGGCGCATGGGCTTTGTCTCCCGCAGCCGCTGCCGCCATCTCCTCGCGCACAGGCCACCCCCGCGCGCCCAGTGTGTACGGAAGCATTGCCACGCAACAAGCCACACAAAATTCCTATGTTCAGCAAGTAGCCAAGCTTGCCGCCGTACGCAAACAATGGGGCATAGCTCGGGCCACGCTGCTGGCCGTGCCAGATACTAGCTACGCCAGCACCATTGCCCTGCTCCTCAAATTGCCCACAGGCAAACACGCATTGACCATCGCCAATTTTTCAGATCAACCCCGCAACGAGCAGATCACACTTGAGGCCTCCACAACAGCACACCATGCCCGTGACGCTTTGTCTCCGGCGCAGAGCCTATCAATAAAAGATCAGCTTTTACGCCTAGAACTTGACCCATGGCAATGCCGCCTGATACACGTAGACTAAATATACCGCTACATACTTTTGCACCATTGGAACAACTTTGCACCCAGTACTTGACCACCCGGAGGCACTTCTCATGACCGAAGATAGCAAAAAAAATCTCCCTGCGGGTGTTTTACCTGCCGCAGAGGCATCCCCCACGCCCCCCATGGCGGACGTGCCGCCTAGCGAAAAACCCGCGGAAAATACGCCCATATCCTTTGCCGGTAGAGCGGGTACGGGGGGCATCAATGTGCAA
>JAVVPD010000065.1:9004-12072 GCA_036655975.1 Desulfovibrionaceae bacterium
GTCCCCTGAACACAACACCAAAATCCCCCACGCCTCAAGCTCCCCCCAGTGCTGCTGACGCGCCCATCACGCTGGCCCCGCTCAGTCCGCCTTCTCCCACGCAAAAGGCGGCCCCCGCAGCTTCTGCAGCTCCTGTTCAAGCAGGGCCTGCAGAAAATTCCTTCCGCGCCTTGGGCTTTTTGGCTTTGCTTTCTTTAGCGATTCTGTTGGCAATGCAACAGGCTGCCAGCATATATCTGCCCACACTGTTCACACCTTCGGAAATAGCCACCGCCACTTTGTACGAAAAAATGTTGGCGGCAGGGCAATGGCTGGTGCCCCCGCATACGGATACCTTAGCCGCCGCCCTTCCCGTATATTTTTGGTTTATACACTTGGTGGACACCCTTCCCTATGCTGACGCCCCATATTTGTTCCCGCTGGTCAGCGCCCTGTCCGCCTTTGTGGCCCTTGCCGGAGTCTATACCCTAGGCTTGGCCGTTGGTTTCGGCAATCGTGTGGCTTTTGCCGCCGCGCTGATCCTATTGTCTAGCCTCGGCTTCAATACCCTTGCCCATTTTCTCTCTCCCCATCTTTTTTTTGCGGGTTTACTGGCCTTTTCCATGGCCTGCCTCTATCGGGGCTGGGTGAGCCGCATATCCTATATTTGGCTCGCCTTGGGCTTTATCTTGGCCGCATTCAGCACCCTCACGGGGGGGCTTATGGGACTGGTCATCCCCCTAATGGGCAGCCTAATTTTTGTTGTCTGGCGCGGCTCATTCCGCCGTGCCCACCAATTAGACGCGGTATTCGGCTTCACCCTGCTGCTGGTCATTCTTGCAGGTTGGCTTGGCGCTATTATTCTGCTCACCGGAGAAAGCACCTATCTGTACACCTTGACCCGCCAGATTTTTGCGCCCTTTCTTACTCCCCTGTGGCCTCCTCAAGACCCTTGGTGGTTATATTTCGCACGTCTGCCCATGGCCCTTGCGCCTTGGATGCTGATACTCCTGTTTATCCCATGGGGCCGTGTGTGCACGACTGCATGGCCTAAACTTAAAGCCAGCCGGAGCGCCTTATTCGGCGAATCGTCTGGAGCCGCATGGTTGTGGATTGCTTTGTGCCTCGGCGGACTCTACCTTACCGCTACCAGCAGCAAACCCTGTCTAGCTTTTGTGCCCCTGCTGCCTTTGGCAGCGCTACTGCTTGCCAAGGCCCTTATGAATCTTCCCCAAGCCAATAGCCGAATTTTCTTTCTCGTGCTGGCTTGTATGTTCGCACTGGTAGCCGTGGGCTTGGGCGCGTTCAGTATTCCTCTCTCCCTCACGTTCCTGAGCCCTTATATGTCGGAATTCCTGCTGAAAGCCCTCAAAAACATCCATGGCCTGCCGATCATGGCGGGGGTCTGCGCCTTTGCAGCTCTCATCCTATGGAAATTCACCCGCCGCTCCCTGCCCGGTGGTGCGCTTATCGTCACCGTTTTACTGGTCACCATGCTGATTCAGCCTGCCGTGCTCATGGTTTCCCCTTCCCTGCAAGGCATTGTCGGTGAATACCAAAATAGCGATACCCTGACGAGCCCTGACGTGCCTACAAGCACTCCCCCTTCCCCAGCAGACTTGAGCGCCCCCATGGGTACTCCCGCTGCAGAAACGCCTCCTGCGGCCCTTAGCCCAACGGAAAACCCTGTCAATCCTGAAATTATTCTACAACCCAAAGCCGCAGAACCCGCAGTGGATGCCCCTGAAGGCGCCCCCATAATCCCCTCTGCCGAGCCGAAACCCGAAATCCAACCAAAAATTCAACCCGACGCACAGCCTAAACCCGCACCCCCGGCAGTGTCCGCCCCCGAAGCTCAACCCGACAATCTTAGGCTCACCCCTCCCGTTCCGGTGCAGAACTAAGCCTACACCTGACACATACCAACAAGAAAAGAGCACATATGCTTAGACCTACCGATAACGCATGTACCTCCTTAGAAGAGCTTGCACAAAACCAATACGCAAAAAGTTTTGAATTTTTGCACACAGGTATTGCTATTTTGTCCGCTCAAGGGATTTTTTTATACACTAACGCCGCTTTCATGACCCTATTCGGTTTTGCCAAAAGCATTTTAGGGAACCATGTTTCCGAATTGTTTTTAACCTCAGAGCAAGGCGTTATGGAGGCCATCCGCACCCGTGAGATGACGGTGTGCTCCAGCGTAACAGCGGATAATTCCCGGGGGGTTTCCTTCCGTTATCCTATTTTGAATGAACAGGGCGAGCTGCTTGGAGTCATCATCGAAGCAATCCCCACTAATATCGATAAGGGAAAATTACTCAATCTTCTGGGCACTATTAAAAGTCTGGAGGAAAAAGCCGACTATCTTGAATATAAGATACTAAAAAAACATGGAATATTACATACATTTGATAGTATTGTGGGCGAAAGCAAGGCCATGATGGAAATGAAAAAACTGGGCCGACGCTTTGCCAAAAGCTCGGAACACATTCTCCTGTTAGGTGAAAGCGGCACGGGTAAAGAACTTGTGGCTCAGGCTCTGCATTCGGCAAGCGCACGAGCCACAAACCCCTTTGTCACGGTAAATTGCGCGGCCTTGCCACAGGAACTTATCGAATCAGAATTGTTCGGTTATGAGGGAGGGGCCTTTACGGGTGCAAAGACTACAGGGATGAAAGGAAAATTTGAACTGGCCAACACGGGAACTATTTTCCTTGATGAAATAGGTGATTTGCCCATGCCCATGCAGGCAAAACTTCTGCGTGTTTTGGAAAATGGAGAAATTCAAAAAATTGGTCATTCCGGCTGTCTGCTCTCGGATTTCCGGCTCATTGCGGCCACCAACAAAAATCTCCTCAATCTTGTGAAGGAAGGCACCTTCCGAGAAGATTTGTACCACCGATTGAACATTCTTGAATTGCTTATTCCCCCCTTGCGCGAACGCACCAGTGATATCCCTCTACTTGTTCGACATTTTATGGAGGTAACCCTAGGTCGCAAACGCACGAAGGAAATCAACGCGTGCAACGAAGTGTTCCGCATTTTCAGCCGTTACCCGTGGCGGGGCAATGTTCGCGAACTTCGCA
>JAVVPD010000066.1:0-11996 GCA_036655975.1 Desulfovibrionaceae bacterium
TGTACTTTCGCCGTAAAGCGCCGGAGGGAGCGTCTGGAATCAAAAATGCTTTAAGTGTAAGGTGATTCAGGCAAAAAGCAAGGGAGGGGGCCTTTGCAGCCTCCTCCCTTGTGAATGCGCGCGTATTAAGGTGTTAGCAATTTGCGGGGGCGCCCGCCACAGGGCGGCGACCCATCATCAGGAAGGCCACATAGGCCACAATGGCAACGATAAGGCCAATGATATTAGAAATATCAATATCCATGTGGAAGCCCATGGTCTTTTCGTAGCAGATGTAGGAAACTGTGGCCGCCGTCATAAAGGCTGCGGGCGCAGAGGCAATCCAGTGGAAGCGATTCTTGCGGTACAGGTAGGCGGCACCGGCCCACAGCACAATGGCAGCGAGGGTTTGGTTTGCCCAGCCGAAGTAACGCCAGATCAGGTTAAAGTCCACTTGTGACAAGATAATACCAATGATGAACAGCGGTACAGCAATGCTCAGGCGCTTGAGAGGCGCGATTTGCGGGTAGTTTAAAAATTCCGCAATGGTCAAGCGCGCAGCGCGGAAGGCGGTGTCACCCGAGGTAATGGGCAGCACAACCACGCCCAGAATGGCAAGCACCCCGCCGATGGGGCCCATAAGCGCGTAGGAAGCATCCGCAACAACCTTACCGGGGCCGCCGGCAGCGAGGGCGGCATTGAGTTCCACCGGGGTTTGATAAAAGGTCATGCCCACCGTGGCCCACACGAGGGCGATAAGGCCTTCTGCAATCATGCTGCCGTAGAATACGGGGCGACCCAGCTTTTCATTGGGCAGGCAGCGGGCCATCAGCGGTGACTGGGTAGCGTGGAAACCACTACACGCGCCGCAAGCAATGGTTATGAACATCAAAGGCCACAAGGGCAGGCCCTTGGGATGTTGGTTCACCCACTGGGCATCGGGATAGAAATTGTAGCCGTCAACAAAAAGCATGGTGGTGATACCCACGGCCATGATGATCAAAATGGCGCCGAATACGGGATATAAACGTCCGATGATCTTGTCGATAGGCATGATGGTTGCTAAAAAGTAATAGCCAAAAATAACGGCCAGCCAGAAAGGATAGTTCATCCATTCAGGGGTAATGGTGGTCATTAACAGGGCGGGCCCGGTGACGAATACCACCCCCACGAGCAGGAGCAGCACCACCGCGAAAACGCGCATGATCTGTTTGAACGCATTGCCAAGGTTGTATCCCACGATATTGGGCACGTTGGTACCGTCATAGCGCAGGGAGAGCATGCCCGAGAAATAGTCGTGCACAGCGCCGGCAAAAATGGAACCGAACACAATCCATAATAGCGCGGAGGGGCCGTATAAAGCGCCCAAAATGGGGCCAAAAACGGGGCCAAGTCCGGCGATGTTCAGTAATTGAATGAGGAAAATACGCCATGTGGACATTTCAACATAGTCCACACCGTCGGCCATGGTTTTGGCTGGAGTAGGACGGTTTTCATCAGAAGCAAAAATTTTATCGACTATGGTACCGTAGATAAAGTAGCCAGCGATAAGCCCGATAACTGCAAGAATAAAATACATGGAATTGGGCATCTCTTGTCCTCCTATGTAAAAAATGTAGTGGGCTGAAGACTGTATTTAGGCATAAGTGTTTTGCTTTTTAGCGTCAATATGGGCAGCCCCTTTTGGTATAAAAATATCTGACCGCCCGTGGAAGGACGGTCAGGATATTAGATAGTAATAATTATTAATTACAGAATGATGCACATAAAAATAGGGGTGAGAGCGGAGCGGAATTTATTTTTACGCACCGCATTTGCCCAGCGTCAAGTTTTTTTGTTGTATTGCCGTAAAATATTCTCCACCTCCCCCACGCCAGCCAAGGGCTGGGCCTTGGCAATGCGGGGAATACTCTAGAAAAACTCTTCACACTGGGGGCGACTAGTGGTATATAAGGAAATACTTTTTCTCAGTGTACAGCATGGAGGTTGGCATGGGAGCCAAAAACACAGGTCTTGACCACTTACCAGCACCCAAAAGATCCCAAGGGGGGCAGGGGAAACTTCTAGCTATTACCCTTGTCGCTGTAGTGCTGGTGGGGGGCGCCATCTATTGGTTAACACGGGACGAAGCCACCAAGCTGGCCTTGAAATCCCGGGTGGAAACGCTTGTGCAAGACACCCCTCTGGAAGCTGTCCGACAGTTCTTTTTGCCACCGCCTCCGCCGCCTGTGGGCTTATCGCAACCAAAAACAGATCCCGGCACTCTGGCGGGACAAGTGGTGGTGGGCACGGTGCCTTCGGGGGTGGACGACACGGTAGATCCTGCAAGTTCTGCACCGCCCGTAGCGCCCAAGGTGGAAGAAGACAGCGTGGTGCGTGCGCTTTTTGTGGAAGATATGGCCCAATGGATGGTGGCGCGTTACCAGCCGTCTAAAGACGGGGGCAAGGCGAGCGCGGGAGTGCAGGCGGCGAATATGCGTTATGGCACCACCTTGCGCGGCATCACCTACCGGGGGGAAGATTTGCTGAATGGGCGCGAAAGTCTGTTCCGTTACGCCTTCACGCCGAGTATGCTTCAGGCTTTGTACGCCTTATATGTGGACCGTTTTGTGGAGGAACTGGCCCGTGCGGCGGCTGCCCCTCGGCAGGGATCGCCCTTGACGGGCCTGCAGACGGATGAAATGTACCGTGCCTATGCCGCACGCTTTACGGCTTTGGCACAGGTGCTTGAGCATGTCGGAGCCGTACCTGACTTGCGTAATTATATGGATAAAGTAAATAAAAGTACCCAAAAGGCCATTGATATTCATGCACAGGTCTCTGAGGCGGTTTTTGTGCTGGATGAAGCGCGTGAAGCCGGCAAGGACGGGCCTATTGAAGCCGCGCAATTGCGGGTAAACGGGCTGAATGCCCAGTATCGCCGTGCCATTGATGAAAGAACCGT
The DNA here is from genome assembly GCA_036655975.1 of Desulfovibrionaceae bacterium. GTDB lineage: Bacteria > Desulfobacterota > Desulfovibrionia > Desulfovibrionales > Desulfovibrionaceae > CASQEL01. The sequence continues at coordinate 2,924 of JAVVPD010000066.1, forward strand.
GGCCCAGCAAGCTTTGCTTACTGCCATTCGGGGTACCGCCGCAGGGCGGACGATGGACGAGGAAACTGTCGTATTTGTGGCAAATTGGATTGAACGCCGCCTTGTCAAACAACCGGAAGCGCAGCAAAGCGCCAAGGTAGCCGCTCAAATTTTATACGACCTTGCAAAAAGGCTGCAACAGGCCGCCAGTGTGGCCCGTTGATGGCACAGGAACAGGCCTTTTGCCTGCCGCATTCTGGGGCCGTGTTGTTTGTGGGCGGCACGCGGAGCGGTAAAAGTGATTGGGCCTTGCGCTTTGCCGAAGCCCGTGCGACGGAAAGACTGTTTATTGCCACGGCCTTGGTGTGCGATGCCGAAACGCGCGCCCGCCGAGATCGCCATCAGGCCCAAAGGGGGCAGGGGTGGCACACCTTGGAAGCGCCTGTGGACGTGCTGCCCGCCTTGCAAACGGCGGCGGCAACCTATCCCGTGGTGGTGGTGGACTGCATCACCTTTTGGTTGTGCAATTTGCAGGAGCATGGACTGAGCAAGGAGCAAATATTGGGCAGCGTGCGTGAGCTGGCGGGCTGGCTTGCGGCCTCTCCTTTGCCCGTGGCGGTGGTGACCTCCGAACTGGGGCAGGGTATTGTGCCCATTTCGCCTATGGGGCGAGATTTCCGCGATCTGGCGGGCGAGACAAATCAAATTTTGGCGGCGGCCTGTCCCACTGTGGTGCTCGTGACTTGTGGCTTAGTGCTGACCTTAAAAGGGGCCTTGCCCCAGGAATTACACAAAGTATGATAACGCGTATGCTGGTGTTGGGTGTTCTGTGGGTGATGTTAAGTGTTCCTGCGGCCTTTGCGGCATCAATAGAGAGCAGCGTCCCCGTCGGGGACGCCTCGGTGCACGCCTTGGACGTGATTCAGCAGGCTATTGACATCGGCGATGTGGCTTTGTTTGAGGATCATGTGGATATTGACGCGCTTGTAGCGGCGGCTGTGGACTATTTTTTACAGGATGCCCAAAGTCCTGAAGGGGCGGCCCGTTTGTCACCGGTGGTGGCGATGATTATTTCTTCTGTCGGCACTAGTGCCGATGCCCAGAAAACCCTGCGCGGACTTATGGGTCGCGAAGCGCGCAATTTTGTCGTTTATGGGGTACAGTCGGGCCATTTTGCGGGAGAAAAGCGGGAGAACGTGCGTCCGCCCGAAGGATTATTAGCTCCCCTCTTTGCCGATGCCTCACTGGGGCGCAAAGAAATACGGGATAAAGGCGCGCCTCGCCCCGCATCGGGGGCCGGCGGGGCCGGTCAGGATATCTTTATTGCTTTTAGTGTTTATGATTATGGGAACGGACGTTCCTATCCCGTAACGGGGCGTATGCGCTTGGTAAACGCGCATTGGAAGCTGGTAGGTGTAGAAAATTTGCCCGTATTGGTCGAGCAATTGCGCCGAGAAGCGATAGAATAAATGTGTTTATGGGGAATAAAAGGATATTTTTGTGTCACTCAGCCATGCTCCAGCCACGATTCGCCAAGAAATTATTCATCTTATGGCATCTGCGCCTCCTACGGCGCAGGCGGCGATTTGTTCATTATTCCTCGCCGCCAAGACCATGCTTGATTCCGGGTACCATCCTGACGTGCGCGGTGTTCCCCTGAAGGCTTGGCCGTGTTTGTTGGGGCTGTTGGCTGATGTCGCTACCATGCACCATGACGTTGAAACCCTGCTGCGCGTCACCAACGACCTGTTGTCCATTGCTGACAAAATGGCCCCCCCCAGTGAAGTGTTGCAGCAAAGCGCGGAAATTCTCATCCACGCCCTGCACGGTGATATGTACGCCTGCCGGCTGCGTAACCCCCGGGGGGAATGGCACATCCATTCGTGTGCCACGGCGAACGGGGGGGCGGTTCCCCTGTTTGCACCCTTTATCGAAGAAGGAACCAAGGCCCATCCGGTTATGGAACTTATTTTGGCGGGTGGGGCGCGGCATGTGGTTTCCAATGATCTGCACGGCCTTGAACGCGGCGGTCAGTCGCTGGACTGCATGGCCTATATGTCGGGGTATCGCTCCCGTTTGGCTTTTGTCTTGCGCGAGCGCAACGACAGAGCGCCCTTTGGTCTGGTGATGCTCTATTCCAAGCATGAATACGGTTTTGATATGTACGATGCCCGTTTTTTGGCAAAATGTGCACGTATCGTCACGCTGACTGTGGGACGGCGGGTGGCGGTCGCCCGCGACACTTTGGAAAAAGCCGCCGGAGCCATGGCCCATTATGGCAACAATGCCATGAATATTTTGCGTAATCAGGCGGAATATTGCTCGGAACTGGTGGAAGACATGGACGATGACCTGCACCGGGCCTTGCGTCTTTCGCGGGAATTGGCGGCGGAATTCCCAGAGGGCACCCGCCAGCGCCGTCTTGCGGAAGAAATTGAAGTCGCGCTGTCAAAAATCGGACTGACCGAATTGGCGGGCAATCTTGGGGGTGTCTTGGAAGGTTCGCGGCGCATGACCCGCATTATTGGCGCGCTGAAAAAATCTGCCGAACGGCCCCGCCTGATGCATTATGCTTTGGGACGGCGGGTGCTCAATCTGGATGAATAAGTATGATTAAGCTGTCCACTGCCAAGCTCTTTCCTTTTATGGACGTGCTGCGCCAGTATTCTGTGCCCCAATTGCGTGGAGATCTGAGCGCCGCCCTCACCGTGGCGGCAGTGGGTTTGCCCCAGTCTATGGCCTATGCCATCATTGCGGGGGTACACCCTAAATACGGTTTGTACGCGTCGATTCTGCCCGTGCTGGTGGCGGCTTTGTGGGGTTCGTCACGCTATCTCGTGGCTGGGCCCACCAATGCTATTTCCATGGTGCTCTTTTCCACCTTGGCCCACGTCAGCGTGGGCGGAGTGCTGATTTCCAGCATGCCCGAAGAAGTGCGTATGGGCTATATTTTTGGCCTTGCGGTGTTGACGGGTGTGCTACAAATTGTCATGGGTTTTGCGCGTTTGGGGGAGTTGGTCAATTTTATTTCCCATGCGGTTATGGTGGGTTTCACGGCAGGGGCCGCCCTGCTTATTGGCAGCGGACAGATTAAAAATATATTGGGCATTAGCTATTCCACAGGCAGCAGTTTTTTCCCCCAAATTTGGGACGGCCTGTGCCATATTTCGGGGGCCCATGGCTGGAGCGTAGGCGTAGGCTGCGCTACCATGGTGTGCGTGCTGGTGCTGCGCCATTTTTGGCCGCGTTGGCCTGTGACTTTTATTTCGATCAGTCTGGCGGCTCTTGGCTCGTGGTTTTTTGATGTGCAGGCCTATGGGGTGCATTTGGTGGGGGCCATGCCGCAGGAATTGCCGCCTTTGTCTCTTCCCCCCCGTGTGGACGTGCAGGTTATCCGCGATTTGTTTTTCCCCGCCATTGCCATTGCGCTGTTGGGAGCGGTGGAATCCCTTGCCATTGGTAAGAGTATGGCCTCGGCGCGCGGTCAGCAGGTGGACGGCAATCAGGAACTTATTGCCCAAGGCCTCGGCAATGTGGCGGCGGGGCTGACTTCAGGAATTCCGGGGTGCGGGTCTTTCGCGCGCACTGCGGTGAATAGTAAATCTGGGGCCAAAACCCGTTTTTCGGCGGCTTTTTCGGCCCTGTATACGCTGGCCTTTATGCTGTTGCTGGCTCCGGCGGTGAGCTATATTCCTATGCCCGCGTTGGCCGGAATTTTGTTTGTGATTATTTGGGGCATGATTGATACGGAAGGGTTGAAACTGTGCTGGAAGGCTACCAGAATTGACCGTTCGGTATTGTTGTTCACCTTTGGGGCTACCTTAGTGTTGAATCTGGAGCAGGCGATACTTTTGGGTGTTATCCTGTCTTTAGTGCTGTTTTTGTTTAAACTTTCGCATCCTCGGGTCAGTCTATTACTCCCCAGTGACCCTCTTTTGCAGCCCTACCCGTGGGCGTGCCAATGCCAAACTTTGTCCGTGTATATGGTGGAAGGGACGCTTTTTTTCGGGGCCATTAGTGAGTTGGAAAATCGCTTACGCATGCAGGATAGCAAGGGATGCCGTGTGGTGGTCTTGCATCTGGCTCGGGTTTTTTGGGTGGACGCGTCGGGCGTACACGCGCTGGAACAATTTGTGGAACGCTGCCACGCGCGGAGTATTCCGCTGGTGCTGGTGGTGGGCAACGATAACGTGGAGGCCATTTTACACCGCACGGGCTTGTTATCGTACCTTGGGGAAGGATTTATGGTTCGCACCCTGCATGAAGGCCTGCATTCTGCCCGTGCCTTGTTGCGGAGGGGGCATTGCCCGGTTTGCGGGCCGGACTGCGCCATTGGTCGGGACGGAGGGAAGGAATAGCCGTGTCGGCACTGGTGTTTGACCCCGCGCGTCCGTGGTTGGCCCCGCTGGCAGGCTATACGGATTTGCCTTTTCGTATGTTGTGCCGTGGCTACGGGGCTGCGGTATGCTGCACTGAAATGGTCAGTGCCAAAGGGCTGGTGTATAAAAGTCCGGGTACCCGTGAATTGTTGCGAACTGTGCCCGAAGATGCCCCGCTTGTGGTGCAAGTGTTCGGCAACGAAGTGCCCTTTGTGGTGCAGGCTATGGAGGAATTGCAGGCACTTGGCTTTCGCTATTTTGATTTGAACATGGGCTGTTCAGTCCCCAAGGTTACGCGCTCGGGCTGCGGGGCCGCCATGCTGAAAGATGTGCCCCATGCCCTTAGGCTTGCTAAGGCCATGGTTGCCACGGCGGGTGAGGGCTGTGTGGGCTTTAAACTGCGCCTAGGCTGGGACGCGCAGAATACGGTGTGGCAAGAGCTTGCCCCCGCGTTGGAAGACTGCGGTGCGGCGTGGTTGACCCTGCACCCGCGTTTTGCGCGTCAGGCTTTTGGGGGCACAGCCCAATGGTCGGCCTTGGCAGATCTTGTGGGCAAGGTGCACATTCCCGTTATTGCCAGCGGTGATTTGTTTACGGCGGCGGACGGTTTGCGCTGTATTGCTGAAACGGGCGTTGCCACGGTTATGTATGCCCGTGGGGCCATGCAGGATCCGGCCGTGTTTGCCGCCCATACCCGTGGATACAGTGGGATTGCGGCGGATTCAGCCGTGGTGAAAAATCACTGTGCACAGTTTCACAGTCGGAGCGATCTGCGCGCCATGATCGCGCGCCATGCGGCATTGGCCCGTACCCATGGTTGTGAGCGGGCGGCCCTGTTCAAAATGCGTACCTTTGTGCCCCGGTATGTGCACCATCTTCCGGGGGTGCGCGCTTTACGCCAAGGGCTCAGCGCGTGCCATGATTGGGAAAGTTTAAACGCCTTGCTCGATATTTTTTTGGAGGAACAGTGATATGGAGGTTATCCGCGCCCGCACAGCCGGTTTTTGTATGGGGGTCAGTCTGGCGCTGAAAAAGCTGGATCGGGCTATTGAACTGGAAAAGCAGCGCCGCATTGTCACCCTTGGGCCCATTATTCATAATCCGCAAGTGCTGGAAGCCTATGCCGCTAAAAAGGTGGTGTGCGTGCGGGGGGTGGAAGACGTGCGGGCCGGAGATTGTGTGGTTATCCGCGCCCACGGCATTCCCCGCCAAATGGAAGCCGCATTGCATCGGGCGGATGTGCGCCTTGTGGACGCCACATGCCCCAAGGTGAAAAAAGCCCAGCTTGCCATTGCCGAGGCCACCGCCCACGGGGCGCAATTGCTGCTTTTTGGGGAAGAGGATCATCCTGAGGTGCGGGGGCTTGTGTCTCAAGCGCCTTATGGCTACTATGTTTTTGATTCCATGGCAGCTTTGACGGCTTTACCCTTAAAGCCGGGCGGGCAATACGTGTTGGCCTCACAAACTACCCAAGAAAAAAGTATTTTTGATTGTATTGAAGCCTGCTTACGAAATAGCTATCCGAATATGCCCGTGCTGGCGACCATTTGTGATGCCACTTGTGAACGTCAGAAAGAAGCCATGGACATAGCTGGGCACGTGCAGGCCATGGTGGTTGTGGGGGGGCGCGACAGTGGTAATACCCGTCGTTTAGTGGATGTGGTCAAGGCGCAGCATATTCCCACCTTCCATGTGGAAGTGGTGGAAGAGCTGCGTGGGGATCAATTTGCACTTTTTTCGTCAGTAGGTCTAACGGCTGGCGCATCTACGCCGAAAAGCCTTATAGATGCCGTGTACATGTTTTTACTTGACGCTTGATAGTCGCTACAGCCTTTTACTTCTGTCCTTGGGGGCCTCCATGTCACAGACCAATATATTGCTTGAAGCCGGTACCAATGAATTAGAAATTGTGGAATTTTATCTTGAAGAGGAGGCGGGGCCAGATCTTCCACCCTACCGTGGTTATTACGGGGTTAATGTGGCAAAGGTCTTGGAAATTATCCGCATGCCTAAGGTTACGGAATTGCCTGAAGTGCAAAACCCCTGTATTCTTGGGGCTTTTAATTTGCGTTCGAGCATTATCCCCTTGGTGGATTTGGCCCTGTGGCTGGACAAAAAAAGCTTTGTTACCGAAGAACAGCCCAAAACCATTGTGACCGAATTTAACGGGGTGACCACCGCCTTTATGGTTTCGGGGGTGAACCGCATTCACCGTATCAGTTGGGAAGAAGTGGAATCGCCGAATAAATATGTGGCGGCGGTGTCCAATAACACGGTTATCGGGGTGGTGAAACTGGAAGGGCGCATTGTATTTTTGCTCGATTTGGAAAAAATTGTCGCCAATCTCAATCCCAAGCTCGGCTTGCGCCTTGACGATCTGGGTGAAGATTATGACCGTAGTGAACGGCGCCGCGCCTTGGTGGCGGACGATTCGGCCCTTATCCGCGAAATGCTCCGTGATTTGTTGGAAAAAGCCAATTTTGACGTGGAAGTTGTGAACAATGGCCGCGAAGCTTGGGAACGCCTGCAAACGATCAAGGAAAAATGTGAAACCGAAAATCGCGATATTACCAGCTCTGTGCAGGTTGTGGTTTCGGACATCGAAATGCCGGTCATGGACGGGCATAACTTGACCAAGCGGATTAAAGAAGATCCCTTTTTGAAAGTTCTTCCCGTTATTTTGTTCTCTTCCCTGATTACCGACAAATTGCGCCACAAGGGCGTGGCCGTAGGCGCGGATGATCAGGTATCTAAGCCGGAAGTGACCGATTTGGCCCGACGTGCGCTGGCCCAGATTAAAGACCGCGAAGCTGCCAAAGCCGCCGCGAAAGCGTCGTAAAAAAATGCTACTCTAGCCCCAAAACAGCCCCGGTGGATCGAAATTCTGCCGGGGCTGTGTTGGGCTATTCCACGGTTAAGCGTGTTGCCCTTTACGGTGTTCTTTTGCCATATTCATCATTAATTTTATACGGTTAATCTGGTTAGTTTCGCTGGTGCCCTGATCGTAGTCAATGGCGACAAGGTTGGCCTGAGGATAGCGCCGTTTGATTTCGCGGAACATGCCCTTGCCGGTGATGTGATTGGGCAGACAGCCAAAGGGCTGGACGCAGAGGATATTTCCCACCCCGTGCTCGAGATATTTGAGCATTTCTGCCGTGAGCAGCCAACCTTCCCCCGCCTGATGCCCGAGGGACACAATAGAACGGGCAATGTGGAGCATTTCGTTGAAGGGGGTGGGCTGGGTGAAACGCTGGCTGCGTTTGAGGGCCGTCACCATGGGCGCGCGATACCATTCCACCACTTTGCGGAACACGCGGCTTTTGACGGCGGCTTGCCACGGCCCCGCAAGGTGCTGATGGCGAAACACGTCATCATATAAACAATAGAGGAAGAAATCCAGAATGTCCGGCAGGAGCACTTCGCCGCCTTCAGCTTCGATGATTTCTGCCAAGCGATTATTGGCAAAAGCATGATATTTCACCAATATTTCGCCAACAATCGCCACGCAGGGTTTGCGGGGGATGTTTTGCAGGGGCAGTGCCTCAAAGGCAGCCACCATGTTGTGGGCGAGCCGCGCGTAGGGTGCTCGGCGGGCTTGGGGTAAAATGGCTTCGCACTGGCGTAGCCAATATTCGGACAAGGCTGCGGCACTGCCCGGTTCTGCCTCATAGGGTTTGACGCGGCGGTAGAGCCGTGAGAGCAGATCGGCCATGCAGCAGCCCATAAACGAGCGTTTGATCATGGGCCAGTCCACGGTGAAGCCAGGATTATTGCTTTTATTCTGTAAATTAAAGGAAATAATGGGCACATGTGCCAGGCCACAGTCTACCAGTGCCTTGCGGAGCAGGGCATAATAATTTGTGGCTCGGCAGCCGCCACCCGATTGGTATACTGCCAGCGCCACTTTTGTGGAATCAAAAGCGCCGCTGCGGGCCACGCGCACCAATTGCCCTACGGTGAGGATAGCGGGGTAGCAGGCGTCGTTGTTGACCAGTCGGAGGCCTTCTTCCACATCGGCGCGCTCAATGGGCGGGAGGGTGGCGGTTTTGTAGCCGCAGGCGCGGAAGGTTACCTCCATCAAGCGTGAATGAAAGGGAGCCACATGCCCGATAATGATGGTATGCGTGGCCCGCATTTCGACAGTAAAAGGCGGCGGCAGTGGGGCCACAAAGGGGTTTATTTTGGCAGGCATGTGCTGGCGATAGTGCATGGAGGCCAGCAAGGAACGAATACGGATGCGCGCGGGGCCGATATTGTGCCCTTCGTCAATTTTAATTTGCGTATACATCTGCCCGCTGGCGGCGAGGATTTCTTCCATCTGTTCTGCGGTTAAGGCCGAGAGCCCGCAGCCGAAGGACACCAGATGCACCAGCGATAGGCGTGGATGTTGTGCCACCAGTGCCGCCGCACGGTATAAGCGGGAGTGAAAGGTCCATTGATCCACAACCCGCAGAGGGGCCGGCTCGGCCAGATGAGCGACGGAATCTTCGGTGAGTACGGCGATGCCCAAGGAGGCCATATAGTCGGGAATGCCGTGGTGAACTTCCGGGTCAATGTGGTAGGGATGCCCCGCCAGCACAATGCCCATGGTGTCGTGTTCTTCAATATAGCGCAAGGCCGCCTCGCCCTGAGCTTGCACTTCGGCCTGAAAAGTGTCCAGTTCGGTAAAGGCGCGGGTTACGGCCTCTTGCAGCTGGCTTTTGGCAATGCCTGCC
>JAVVPD010000067.1:0-11859 GCA_036655975.1 Desulfovibrionaceae bacterium
TGTTTAATGGCTGCGTGACCCTTGACACCCCATTTATACAAGAGTTTTTTGCCTCTATCAACAATCACTCCGTGGCCATGGATGAAGATTCCGCATTTGCCTTGTTTGAGTGCTTGGTCATTTTCTTTCAAGAAAAACGCTTACGTATGGGGAATATCAATCTGGCAGCACCAGAACAGGCGGTGCTGGCCTATTTTGAAAGCAGTGGGCACTGGCTTCCGCAAGAACATACCCTCGTCAACGACTGGTACTGGCATAAATTACCCAAAAAAATGGTAGTCGAATCCTTACACCATATTTCCGTATTACCTTTCTGAAGCACCGAGCCTCACCCAGCAATAGAAATACACGCATATTGAAGAAGCCCCCCGCGAAGTCTTCGCGAGGGGCTATGGATTATTTACGTTTAGCTGTTTCAGCGAGCAATTCCGAAAGGTGTGTAACCTTCATATTACTGCCCTTTTTCTCAATACCGCCCTTAATCTGCATGACACAGCCGGGACAATCCATAACAATGCGAGTGGCCCCAGAGGCTTCGGCATTCGCAATTTTCTTGTCCATCAAGCTTGCGGACATTTCGGGGAATTTAGCGGAATAGGTTCCGCCAAAGCCGCAGCACACGTCTTCTTCCGCCGAAGGGGCGTAGTCAGCAGCGGCTTTAATCAGTTCACGTGGGGCCACGGTTACGCCAAGGCCACGGCACATATGACACGCCGCATGATAGGTGACCTTTTCTCCGGAATTATTAAAATCTTCCGCCGTCAAGCCCAATTTATCATACACAAAGGAACTGAAGTCAGTAATCTTATCCGCAAAGGCCGTCACACGCTGGGTTTGGCCCGGCACATCTGCCAACAGCAAAGGATAACTGTGTTTCAAGTGCGACCCACAGCTCGCGCACAAGGTGATGATGGCGTCATATTTGCTAGTGTCAAAAGCGCGTACATTCTGCTGCGCCACTTCCAACGAGGTTTTGCGCTGGCCCATCATTTCTAGGGGCAAACCACAACAGCTTTGCTCCAACGGGAATTCCACGTCCACATTGTGGGCCACCATCAACTTAACAAAAGCCACTAATTGCTCAGGATACACAAAGTCTTGTGCACAACCCGAGAACAGGGCCACACGGTAACGGGGCTTGGGCAGATGGGGTTTGATATCTTTCCACAATTGACGGAACGATTTGGAGGCCAAGGCCGGCAAGGCTTTATAATCGTGTTTGCCCAAGAAAATGGCGGGCAAATGGCGCTGGAATTGCGTCCCCCCAGAGGTGGGCAATTGGGCGTATTTGGCGAATTTAAGCAGGCTATGGAACACCGTGCGATTTTGCATCACGGCACTGAGCAGCGTTCCTTCAATGGGATTGCCTTCTTCTTCGTTAAGGCGCGAGCGGATTTCACGAATCAGGCGGGGCAGATCAATCCCCCCAGCGCAAACGTGTTTACAGGCCTCACAGCCCACACAGTTCTGCGCCAGCACTTTGGCACGTTCGCGCCCGTGGAAGAGATAGGTCAACACCAAACCGATGGCACCAATATAGATGTAGCCCATCTTGTGACCGCCCACCAGACGGTACACGGGGCACACGTTGGCACAAGCACCGCAACGCACACAGCGGAATATTTGCGAAAACAGCGGATCTTTGGCAAGAGCCGAGCGCCCGTTGTCAAGAAAAACAATGTGCATGATTTTTTTACCCGTGGGCGATGCCGCACACGGGCCTGCACCGTCCATCCAACTGACATAGGATGTCAACATCTGGGCAGTGGCGTTGCGGGGCAGCACCAGCAGGGTGTTCATGGCATCTTCCAGCGTGGGAATCAGCTTGTCCAAACCGCACAAGGCAACGTGCACACGGGGCAGAGTGCTGACCATGCGGGCATTGCCTTCATTGGTTACCGTGGCAATGGCGCCGTTTTCGGCCACAGCTACGTTGGCCCCGGTCACGCCCATGTCGGCTTCAATAAATTTACGCCGTAATTGGGCACGGGCCACTTTGACCAGCTTTTGAATGTCGGTATCCTGTTTTTCACCGGTAACTTTGGTAAAGTCGTCGGCCACCTGATAACGCGACAAATGGATGGCGGGCATAACCATGTGCGAGGGGCCTTCATGGCGCAATTGGATAATCCACTCGCCAAGGTCGGTTTCCACCACATCCAGCCCGTCCAATTCTAGGCGGCTGTTCATTTGGGTTTCTTCCGCCGTCATGGATTTGGATTTCACCACCGTCTTGACAGCATTTTCTTTGGCGATACGCGCGATAATTTCATTGGCTTCGGCTGCGGTATCGGCACGATGCACAATAACACCGCGTTTTTCAGCCTGTTCTTTAAATTGTACGTACAATTCTTCCATATGCTGGGCTGCATAGTCTTTACAATCCGCAATTTTTTTAATCAAACCGCGTTCGTCAATGCCCTGAAATATGGCGGCACGATTGCCTTTATACGCAATGGCAAATTTATCGAGCGTTTCGCGCAAAAAAGTATCATCAAGGGTTTTTTGCAACTCTTCACGATAGGTAGACATTTTAGTAGGTGCTTCATGCATGGCCTTAGCCCTCCAACAAAATAATATGCAGTTCTAACGGGCCATGGACGCCAATGGCGAGGACACGTTCAATATCAGCCGTACGGCTGGGGCCGGTAATAAAGGCCGTATAGGTGGGCTGATCCACACCCTGCAAGGCCCGCAAGTCAGCAGCGATAGAGGGCAAATCTTTACGAATATCAGACTTACGCAAAACCAACATGCTGATTTCACAAATCATGGTGGACAGGCGGGTTTGCTCTTCGTCGGAGACGACCACGCAGGTGCCACTGTCTGCCACGCCCAAACAAGCTGGGGCAATCCCAATATCAATGCCGGCCAAATGATTACGCAGGCCGTCTTTCATACACACATAGCCCTTGCTGGCACAGGCTTTAGACAAAGCTTTGGTCCAAGGCTCATCCATGCCGGGCACAGCGATCATCCGCTGGGTGCGGGTGGGCTGTTTATTTTCACTCAAAGGGCCCTTTTCTGCGCCGGCTTCTTCAGCCAACATTTCACAGGGGGTCTTTTTCTGACACACATCAAGCACATAGGTCACGGCAGCGTCCATAGAGGCAGCTTCAAATACCGTGGCACCAACAATGGCCGCCTTGGCACAAAAAAGCTCTACAAGCTCTGGATTTACTTTAGCCATAGGGGAACTCCTTCATGGGGGGTAGGCTTCACCGCTCAGTCTCGGCAAAGCCATTTTTGAAAACTATAGAGACTCAGCGTACAATTCAACAGTATGTTTTACCAATACCGCATCTTTATTTTGCGAAAGCGCGTCTTCCAATTGCATCATGCACGCAGGGCAACCCGTGGCGACAATCTGCGCCGTACTGGCGACCACATTGTCGCGCTTGCGCTGGCCAATTTTCCGCGAAATATCATAATGGAACAGATTAAAACTGCCCCCACAGCCGCAACAACGGTCTGCTTCAGCCATTTCCACTAATTCATAGCGCGGATTCAAGGTCACCACCTTACGCGGCTGGCTGGCAATGCCCAGCGACTTTTTCAGATGACAAGAATCATGGTAGGTTACCTTGATCTTGCGGGACACGCTGTCCTGCCCGGCTTCCACCTTCAGCACATCCACAAGAAATTCATTGATGTCTAGGGTTTTTGTAGCCAAGAAGCGCGCATAATCCGCCGTTGCGGGTTGAGTTCTTTCGGCATAGTGCGGCCACAATTCTTTGATAGTGGCCGTGCACGAACCGCAAGGGGTAATCAGATAATTAAAATTGGCCTTGTGCAGCAGATCGATATTCACCTGCATTTGTTTGATAAGACCTTCAGCATCACCAGAGGCCAGCGCGGGAATACCGCAGCAGGCAAAGCCCGTTGGCATGTAGACCCCCACACCGTGGTGGCGAAAAACCTTCAAGCACGCTTCAGCCATGCCCGTAAAGATTTTGTCACCCATACAGCCGGGGAAAAAGGCCACTTTCAGACCGCTTTTACCCGCCGGAGTATCCAACGCGCCTTCGCTCACATGCAAAGGCTTTTTTGCCAGTGCCCGAATATGGCGCGGCCCGATGATGCCGTTGAGCAAGGGCGCATGGCTAACGCCCTGAGGACTATGCGCCTTGCGGAACAAAATGCTCTGGCAAGGGGCCCCCACCCGCATAGCAAAATTGAACAATGTTGCATTGGGCAAGAGGGTACGGAAAATCAATTTTTTCACAGGATGCAAACCGAGATAGGCCGTAACCACCTCGCGGGCTTCCATGAAAATATCCATAATTTTTACACCGGAAGGACAATTGGCCTGACACGAACCGCATAAGAGGCAACGGTTCAATTTGTCCGCCACGGCTGCAGGATCGCTGATCAATTTGTGGGCCAGATTGTCCACCAAGGCTAATTTACCACGCGCCACATCCGCTTCCATCATGGTGGCCCCGAACATGGGGCACACAGCCTGACACAAGCCGCACTTCATGCAGGCAATGATCCTGTCATCAAGTGCCAATAATTGGCTGGCAAGACGGTTCAAATCACTCATGAACCCGCTCCTTTATATACCAATGAGCTTGCTGGGATTCAACAAGCCCTTGGGGTCCAATGCTTTACGCAGACGACGAGAGAACAGAATTGTTCCGCGCGATGTTTCTTTTTCCATCCACTTGGATTTAGCCGTGCCGATACCGTGTTCGCCCGACAAGGTGCCGCCAAGGCTTAAGGCCACGTCGAAAATTTCGTCCACAGCCAATTCCACCCGGTGGAATTCTTCGGCATTGCGCTTGTCACACAGAATAGTGGGGTGCAGGTTGCCATCACCCGCATGACCAAAAGTTCCCATGTCCAGCTTGTATTTTGTGCCAATTTCGCTCAAGGCTTTCATCATGGCAGGAATTTTTGAGCGGGGCACAGTAGCGTCTTCCAGCACCGTGGTGGGCTTACAACGCGCGAGCACAGGCAGAGCCATGCGGCGGGCTTCCCACAATTTGAACTTTTCGGCTTCGTCTTTAGCCACATGCACTTCGGTGGCGTTGCATTCTTTAAGTACACGTTCCACCACTACGGCTTCGTCCGCCACTTGAGCGGGGTGCCCGTCCACTTCGATAAGCAGAATGGCTTGCGCGTCACGGGGCAAACCGGCCTTGGTGTAGTCGTCCACTTTACAAATAGTGTTGTTATCCAAAAATTCAAGCGTACAGGGCACCACATGGGCGGCGATAATGCCGGCCACAGCTTCAGCGGCCTTTTGCATGTCGTCAAAAACCGCCATCATGGCCTTGCTGGCCTTGGGCGGGGGCACAAGCTTCAGAATGGCTTGCGAAATAACCCCAAGGGTACCTTCGGACTGTACCATCATGCCTGCCAAATTGTAGCCGGTTACACATTTTACCGTGCGCGAACCGGATTTGACCACTTCACCCGTAGCGTCAAAAAATTCGATGCCCATAAGGTAATCTTTGGTCACACCGTATTTCAGACCACGCAAGCCGCCCGCATTTTCGGCAATATTCCCACCGATGGTAGAAACCGCCTGCGAACCCGGATCAGGCGGGTAGAATAAATTTCTTTTGGCAACTTCCGACGCCAACACCGAAGTCACCACGCCCGGTTCAACAACGGCGTATAAATCTTCGGAATTGATTTCTAAAATTTTGGTCAGCGCATTGGTCAAAATGACAGCGCTTTCGGTAGAATCAGGGATAGTTCCGCCGGACAGATTGGTGCCCGCGCCGCGCACGGTCATGGGCACGCCTAAATCATAAAACTTCTTCACGCATTCACCCAACTGCTCCACAGAGGTGGGCCGCACAACGATGGAGGGAACAACCTGCGTAAGTACAGCGGAATCATAGGCATAGCTCTGGCGATCTGCCTCACTGCCAAACACATTCTCTTTCCCAAGAAAGGCTTCAAAGTCTTTGCACAAGGCTTCATTGGACATAGTAATCCTCCATCTGCCGGGTTATAGATATCAAGCACAACGAGCGAGGCTCAAACCTACAGCCCGCATTCCTTTCAAAGTACGCATTTTTTTACAGAACATATTTTATACGAAGAATATTTTATAAAATACTTTCCTATCTTACGCGAGGGGAAGCTTTCTGTCAAATACATTGAAGGGGATAAACAAACAAAGCACCCATTTAGCCTCAAAAAAACAGCAAAATGGATCACAATATACAGCTTTTGGATGCTTTTACGCAAAAAAAACGCTAAGCACTCCTTGCCAGATACGGCAGCAATGCGTGGGGAATAAGGGCCTTGCACCCTAGCGGAGGAACTATGTGGGGGAGCAAAGCCCCCCCACAACGCGTATTAATCGGTCAAAATCATATTTCGGGCAGCGGCTGTTTCGTCCAGACGACGCACCGGCGTACTGAGCGGCGCATCCTGTAAGGCTTGAGGATTCGCCTTGCCCCGAGCCACAATATCGGCAATGGCCGCCGCAAAAGCGTCCATCATTTCCTTGCTTTCGGTTTCTGTGGGTTCTGCCATAAGGCATTCTTTCACGATGAGCGGAAAATAAATGGTGGGCGCGTGATAGCCCATATCCAGCAAGGCCTTGGCAATATCCAAAGCGCGCATACCTTCAGGGGCAGAGGCCACAAATTCATGGGCGCAGACGCGGGAATAGGGCACGGTCAGCACATTTTCCAACAATTTTTTCAAATAGTTGGCATTGAGCACCGCGTATTCCGAAGCCCGTGTCAGCCCCGCAGCACCAAGGCGCAGCACATAGGCATAGGCTTTAATAATTACGCCAAAATTCCCATAGAAGGGCGCAATATAGCCAATGGATTTAGGATAATCGTAATTCAGGGAAAACACGCCCTGTGCGTCCTTTTCTACCCGCGAAACAGGAAGAAAGGGGGCGACCTTGGCCGACACGCCCACAGGGCCGGAACCGGGGCCGCCGCCGCCGTGAGGTGTGGCAAGGGTTTTGTGCAAATTCCAATGCACCACGTCAAAACCCACATCACCCACCCGCAATTTCCCCATGATGGCGTTCATGTTAGCGCCGTCATAATAGAGCAAGGCATCCACCCGCCGGAGCTTTTCCACAATGGTGGACAGATGGGTTTCAAACAGGCCCAAGGTATTGGGGCAGGTCATCATCAACGCGGCAACATCATCATCCAGCGCGGCTTCGAGGGCTTCGGGGTCGATCATGCCGTCCTTGGACGGAATATTCACGACCTCAAAACCTGCCAGCACCGCTGAAGCCGGATTAGTGCCGTGCGCGGAATCCGGACACAAAATTTTGGTTTTTTTGTTGCCCTTATCTTTATGATAAGCCGCAATGAGCATGGCCCCAGTAAATTCCCCATTGGCGCCGGCCATGGGGTGCAGGGTGTAGGCGTCCATTCCAGTAATTTCACACAACAATTTTTCCATTTCCCAAATACATTCCAAAGCCCCCTGAGCATGGTGGCTGGCACAGGGCAATTGCCCCATAAGCGGGTGTAAAGCACTAAAGCCCGGCAGCCCCGCCACGTATTCGGTGAACTTGGGATTGTACTTCATGGTACAGGAGCCCAAAGGATAAAAATTGCTGTCCACACCAAAGTTCTGTTTGGACAGATTGGTAAAATGCCGCACCACGTCCAATTCAGACAATTCCGGCAAGCGCAGAGCGCTGGAGCGCAGAACGCCAGCGGGCAGCATATCGGCGGCGCTCTGTGCGGGTTTGGCGGGCACACAGGCCGTGCGGCCTGCTACAGATTGCGCGAACAGGGTTTTCATAAGGCACCTCCCACCAAGGTAACCAAGGCTGCAATGTGTTGAGGCTGTGTCTGCTCGGTACAGGCCACGAGCAGCACATTATCTAAATCTGGATAATACTTGCTCACCGGAAAACCGGGCACAAGGCCTTGTGCGCTCACCTTGTCCACCAGAGGCGCGGCGGCACAGGGAAGCGTGATCGCCACTTCGTTGCCATAGGGCGCATCGTGCAAAAGGCTCACGCCCTTCAGCGCTGTCAAGCCTGCCACAGCCTTGCGGGCCATGAGCATGCTCTGCTCTGCCACGCGCGTCAGACCCTGCGGCCCCAGTAAGGACATATATATCAGGCTACGCAAAGCACATAGGGCCTGATTAGAACAAATATTTGAAGTAGCCTTGGCGCGGCGGATGTGCTGCTCCCGCGCTTGCAGCGTCAGCACATACCCGGTTTTTCCGTCCACATCGGTGGTGCGGCCCACAATGCGACCGGGAAATTGGCGGATAAATTCTTTGCGGCACGACATAATCCCCAAATAGGGGCCCCCAAAGGACAAAGGCATGCCAAGAGCTTGCCCATCGGCCACGGCCACATCTGCGCCCATTTCCCCCGCAGTTTTGAGCACCGCCTGCATGACCGGATACACAGAAAGTACCCCAAGGGTTTTCTGGGCCCGCGCATGGGCAAACAAGTCGGTATAATCTTCAATCGCCCCGAAAAAATTCGGGTTCTGCACCAGCACGGCGGCACAGGAACTGTCAATAGCCGCTTTTAAAGCTGCCATGTCAGCGCGTCCGCCCTTGTGGGCAATGGTGCGGATGTCCACATCTACATTGCCGGTATAGGTGGCAATCATGCGCCGCCAGATGGGATTGACCGACTCATCCACCACCAGCACCTTGCGCTTGGTATAGCGCACGGCCATCATCAGGGCTTCAAACATGGCAGAACCGCCATCGTACACGGAGGCATTGGCGCATTCCATATCAAATAAACGGGCTATGGCGCTTTGATATTCAAAAATAGCCTGCAAGGTGCCTTGCGAGGATTCGGGCTGATAGGGCGTGTAGGCCGTGTAAAATTCACTGCGCGAAACCAGCGCGTCCACAGCCTTGGGAATATAATGGTTATAAAAACCTGCGCCCAAAAAATGTACCAGGTGCGGTGCATTTTTTGCGGCCAGTTTTTCCATAAAGGCACACACATCCATTTCGCTCTTACCCGCCGGAATATTAAAGGAACGAGGGCGTAAATCAGGAGTAATATCAGCGAAAAGATCGTCCAAAGTCTTTACACCGATGACATCCAGCATCTGGCGAGTGTCATCCGGAGTATGGGGAACAAAAGGCATAGCAGCGCCTCACTTGTCTATAGCGGAACACGGGATTACAAACACCCCTGCGCGCTGGGGTTGAAACGATTAATGCGCCTGCGTTGCACAAAAGGCTTCATAGGCGGCCTGATCCAGCAAACCCGTAGGAGCGGTAGTGACTTTTACCCGCATGATCCAGCCCCCTTCGTAGGGAACCTGATTCAATAATTCAGGGGTATCCGCCAGTGCGTCGTTCACCGCCACCACTTCACCACTGACGGGCGAGAACAAATCACTGGCGGCCTTCACAGATTCCACCGCGCCAAATTCCTCTTCTACCTCCACGGCAGCGCCCACCACCGGCATATCCACATAGGTAATATCGCCTAAAGCTTCTTGGGCAAAAAATGTCAGCCCAATAACCGCTTCATCGCCTTCCATACGTACCCATTCGTGCGTTTTGCTGTATAATAAATGTGCAGGAATTGACATAAAAAAACCTCCAACTGTATGATTTTATAATTATATTAGATTATGACAATTTCAGGCGCGCGCTACCCTTGGCATAAAAGGGCAAGCCAGAGGGGCGGGCCAACAATTCCACCTTGGCGGCGCGCACGGCAAAAGCAGGAGCCTTCGCCTGAGCGGCATCCACCCACGCAAAAGCCACCACATAGCCTAAACTGGGCGCAAAGGAACCACTCGTCACCACGCCCACAACCGGGCCGCCATCGGGCAGCGCCAGCACATCACCATTACGAGCCGCGCGGCGGCCTTCAATCCTCAGCGGGACAAGTGCCTGACGCACTGTCTGTGCCCCAGCTTTGCCCACGTAGTCGGCGGTGCTGGTCAGCATTTTGCCCATACCCGCCTCGGTGGGCGTGTGGGCGGTGTCCAATTCGTGCCCGTACAAGGGCAAGCCCGCTTCCAAGCGCAAGGTGTCACGGGCACCAAGCCCAGCGGGCAATACGCGGGAGTCTTCTAATAAACGTTCCCACAAATTCAAGGCCTTAGTCCACGGCAAATATATTTCGTAGCCCAATTCGCCCGTATAGCCCGTGCGGCTAACCACAAATTGTTCCCCTGCAAATACCGCAGAGCGGAAAGCAAAATAGCCAAGATCGCGGAAAGATTGCCCGAACACCGTTTCCAACACATCCACAGACAGCGGGCCTTGCAAATCAATTTTGGCCGTAGTCGCCGAAATATCTGTCAGCACCACACCCGCCGGCATCCGCGCCCGAAGTGTGGCAAAATCGGATTCCGCGCATGCCCCATTGACCACCAGCATAAAATCGTCCGCTCCCCTGCGGTAAACAATAAGATCGTCCAGCACAGTGCCCTGCTCAGTCAGCAAAAAGCCGTAGCGGCATTTCCCCTCACCGAGCGTTGCCAGATTATGGCTCACGGCACGGCTCAAGGCTTCCGCAGCGCCGCAACCCTGAATGGTGCATTCCCCCATGTGGGAGATATCAAAAATTGATGCCGAAGTGCGCGTATGCGCGTGTTCCGCCAAAATACCCGCATAGTGGATGGGCATGTCCCAGCCAGCAAAAGGTCCCATTTTAGCGCCATGGCTGCGATGCCACAGGCTGAGCGGTGTTTCTAGAAGTGCTGCCACGCATTTACTCCTCAACAGAAAGTTTGAAAAAAGAGATTGGAGCATAGCACCGCACACCTCTGCACACAAGCAGACATATGAGCCTCGGGGCAGAACGTCCCCCCCCTTTAGCCCACTTCCGCGCACAAAAAATTACGGACTTCACGCCCCTCACACCCGCTGAAATACAAGCTTAAATCCAGATTCTCCCACGCACGGGCAAGAGCTTGACGCTGATAGGGCACCCCAAGACAAAGCTGTTCCACATCAGCCACGTCCGCCTGCGAAAAATAATCGCCAAACAATCGGCATGCGGTGATATGCCCGTGCACCACCGTATAGCACACTTCCAAAGCTCCCCACGCAAATCGCTGTCGCCAGCTATGCGTAAATTGTGGAGACGCACCAAAATTCCAGTCCCATGAAGCGTATTTGCGCGCTGCAAGCGCTTGTGCCTCTGCGTGGATACGAGCGTCCACAAGGGCGGTGCCCTCCGCGCAACCGTGCAATAAGGCTTGTTTCAACACCTCCATAGTCAACATGGGGGCGTGTTCGGCTATATTGGTAACTCGGCTGCGTACCGAGGCGATTCCCTTGGATAAAAATTTGTCTGGCGCGCCCATGAGCACCGCACCCAGCATAGCTAAATCCAGCGATACAAGGAGTGTGCCATGATGCAATATACCCTGTTTACTCCGTAATTGTGCGCTGCCCGAAATTTTTCGCCCCGCGAGGGTCAAATCATTGCGGCTGGACAATTCTGCCTGCACGCCCAGTGTGTGCAATACGTCCCGAATAGGGTTTAAAAAACGTGCAAAATTAAGCACGCCACCCAAGGAAGACTGACCAGCAGGCACCAAAAAGGAAAAATTAAGATTACCTAAATCATGGTACACCGCCCCGCCACCTGTCTGGCGACGCACCACAGGAAGTGCATAATGCTCCACAAGGCTTGCGTTGATTTCCGCATGGGTATTTTGATGCTTGCCCACAATAATGGAGGGCGCGTTCTGCCACAGCAAGAAATAACCCGGCACATGCGGGGTCAGCTGCGAAAAAAGAACGTCCTCAAGGGCGAGGTTATACGCAGGGTCAATACTATTGATAGCGAGTCCGAGCATAGCGTTTCCTTTGTAAATGAAAAATAAAGAAAAACGTGTATACCCAAAAGCCCCCAAACGCAAAAAGCTCATGCGCGTTAAGCAGCATGAGCTTTTTGGGAAC
>JAVVPD010000068.1:0-11479 GCA_036655975.1 Desulfovibrionaceae bacterium
CTCTCTTCATGAAAGCCTCCTTTGCTCGTGCAAGCGACTCACAAAAGGAGGCTTTCTTCTATTCCTGGCTGGCGCAACTCTGTTCTGGGCCTCGGCAAATCTGAGGGGGTTTCCTCTTGGACGAGTGCATTTAACACTTGAAAGAATCCCCCCTGTGTCTGCATACTTCTTCCCCTCGTAGCCTCGCTCGGCTATATGCTTCTTGCAACATAATGAATTTTTTGATTTTTTTGTAAAAAAAACGCCAAAATCCCTTGACCGAAAAAGTATATCGGGCGAAAGTATACACATCTTTTTTAAACTTTCCTGCGCCATGCTCACGCGCACGACACTTTTTTTTGTTGGAGGAATATCATGGACAAAATTTTACGTATCAATGTAGCTGCTGCCGGTGGCCCCACCGCTACGGTGGAAGGCTTGGGCGAATATGCAGGTTTGGGTGGCCGCGCCATGACCACAGCTGTGGTATGCAAGGAAGTCCCCCCCACTTGCCATGCCCTCGGGCCAGAAAATAAATTGGTTATTGCCCCCGGTCTTATGGCGGGCAGTGCCGCTTCCACCTCCGGGCGTATTTCGGTGGGTTGCAAAAGCCCATTAACAGGCGGCATTAAAGAAGCCAACTCTGGCGGCACGGGCGGTCAATATATTGCCCGCCTCGGCTATGCGGCAATTATTATTGAAGGCGAACGCCACGGGACAGATTGGTACAAAATTATCATCAAATCCTCCGGCGTAACTATTGAAAAGGCCAATGACCTTGCCACTTTGTCTAACTATCCCGCTGTGGAAAAATTGCATGCCCAGTACGGGGAAAAACCCTGCTGCATTACCATTGGCACCGCTGGTGAAATGCGTATGAGCAATTCTACCATCTGCTTTACCGACCCAGAAGGTCGCCCCACCCGCCATGCGGCTCGCGGCGGCGTAGGCGCGGTTATGGGTTCCAAGGGCATCAAGGCCATTATTGTTGACCCCTCCGACACCAAGGTGCGCCAGCCCCAAAATCCCGAAGCCTTCAAAGACGCCAACCGTGCCTTCACCGAAGGGCTGCGCCGTCATCCGGTTACTGGGCAAGGCCTGCCCACCTACGGCACAAACGTACTTGTCAATATCCTTAACGAAGCCGGTGGCCTACCTACAAAAAACTTCACCATTGGGCGTTTTGATCATGTCAACGACATCAGCGGTGAAACCATGATGGAAACCCAAACCAAACGCGGCGGCACCATCACCCACGGCTGTCACCGAGGTTGTGTTATTCAGTGTTCGGGTATTTGCGTGGACAAAAACGGCACCTACGTTTCTAAACAGCCAGAATACGAAACCGTGTGGGCCCACGGGGCCAATTGCGGTATTTCCGATTTAGACGCTATCATCAAAATGGACCGTCTGGACGACGATTACGGCCTAGACACCATTGAAATGGGCGCAGCCATCGGCGTTGCTATGGAAGCGGGCGTCCTCAAATGGGGTGATGCCGAGGGCGCTATCAAACTTATTCACGAAGTGGGCAAGGGCACGCCGCTGGGGCGCATCCTCGGGGCAGGCACTGCCACCACAGCCCGCTGCTTTGGCCTAGAACGTGCGCCTGTGGTCAAAGGGCAAGCCATGCCCGCCTATGACCCCCGTTCGGTCAAGGGCATTGGGGTTACCTATGCCACCACCACCCAAGGTGCGGACCATACTGCGGGCTATTCCATCACCGGCAACATATTGGGCATTGGCGTAAAAGCTGATCCCTTAAAGGCCGAAGGCCAGGTTGCCCTTTCCCGTGATTTACAAATTGCCACCGCCGCCCTTGATTCCACGGGCTATTGCTTGTTTGTTGCCCTTGCCATTCTGGATCAAGCCGACACCTTCCAAGCCATGGTTGACAGCATCAACGCCATGTATGGCTTGAAACTTGACGGCAACGGCGTGGTAGAACTTGGCAAGCAGATTCTGCGTCAGGAACGTACATTCAATGCCGCCGCAGGCTTCACCAAAGCCCACGACCGCCTGCCCATGTATCTCTGCCGCGAAACTGTGGCCCCGCATCACAGTCATTTTGATGTCACAGATGACGATCTGGACAGCCTGTACAATTTCTAAACACCACACCCATACACTGTACCGCCCCTGAAGCACTTTTCAGGGGCGGTATTTTTAGGTTCTGTTGACAGTTACGGAGCGTTTGCCTTAGGCTTCCACCATGGAACACAAACTGCCCGAACCCCTTGCCTGTCCCGTAACGGAGAATATGCCCGGCATAGCCCTGCCCGCTTTGCCAAACTTTCCTGTTGTTTTACTGTGTGGTGCGGGAACCTTGGCCCTTGAAGTGGCAAAACTTGCAACGCAAGCCCGCTTTGTTGTGGACATTGTGGACAGCGATGCAGAAAAAATACCAGAAAACATGTTCCCCATGGCCCGTAATCTTTTTAGTGTGCCCGAATTTACGGATCTGGCAGAACAGTGCGCCATTGGCGGAACACATTATATCGCCATTTTAACCCACGCTTCGCACCATAGCCACACCATCCTTAGCCAAGCCTTACACTCCACAGCCCGCTATATTGGCATGATCGGCAGCCGCGAAAAACGTGCACCGCTCTTTGCTCAGCTCTGTGAGCAAGGCATGCCCAAAATGGAATTGGCCTGTGTGCGTTGCCCCATCGGGCTTCCCATTGGCGCGCAATCGCCCGAAGAATTAGCAATTGCCATTGTTGCTGAAATTATCGCCGCCCGTGAGGGCTGTCTCCCGCGCACGGTGCTTCCCAAAGATCTTTAGCCCTCCAAACCCTCTCCCTTCTAAACGTAGCACCGCGCAAAAGCCTTGCTGTGACTCCACCTTGCGTGTGGCAACAGGCTTTACAAATAAGGGTGAATCCCTAATACTCAAAAGCTAGTTCGGTCAGGGCAGCCTATGCGCTGCCCCGCTATAAAAAAACTAAACCAGGACAGCACCGTGAACCTCACCCAAAAAATCCTTGCCGCGCATTTGCGCTCTGGAAGCCTCACGACCGGCACAGAAATACGTATCCGCATTGACCAAACCCTCACCCAAGACGCCACCGGTACCATGGCGTGGCTTCAATTTCAAAGCATGGGGGTGCCGCAGGTAAAAACCGATCTTTCTGTCAGCTATGTTGACCATAATACCCTACAAATGGGCTTCCGTAATCCCGACGACCACCGTTTTTTACGCACGGTTGCCGCACGCTCGGGCGCGGTATTTTCGCCAGCGGGCACGGGTATCTGCCACCAATTGCATCTTGAAAATTTTGCCAAGCCCGGCGCTACTCTGCTGGGTTCTGACAGCCATACCCCCACTGCCGGTGGTATGGGCAGCCTTGCCATGGGCGCGGGCGGCCTGTCTGTAGCCCTGAGCATGGCGGGTGAGCCCTATCCCTTAACCATGCCCCAAGTCGTGCGCGTATGGCTGGAAAACCGCCTTACCGGATGGGCCAGCGCCAAAGATATTATTCTGCACCTTCTGGGCCTCTTGTCCGTTAAAGGCGGCGTCGGCAAAGTGTTTGAATACGCCGGCCCCGGTCTTGCCAGCCTCAGTGTGCCGGAACGCGCCACCATCACCAATATGGGGGCGGAACTCGGCGCTACAAGCTCCATCTTCCCCAGCGACGAACGCACCAAAGATTTTTTGACCACCCAAGGCCGTGCCGCCGATTATATCCCCCTGAGCGCCGATGCCGATGCCAGCTACGATGCCGAAATCCGCATCGACCTTGCCAGCCTCGTGCCCCTAGCCGCCCAGCCCCATATGCCCGACCGCGTAGTGCCCGTGGCCCAATTGGCTGGGCTTAAAGTGGATCAGGTGGCTATTGGCTCGTGCACCAATTCCTCCTATGCGGATATGAAGCTGGTGGCTCAGGTGCTGCACGCTAAACAGGTCGCCCCCGAAACCGATACGTGCCTCTCCCCTGGGTCTAAGCAAGTGCTACATATGCTTTCTACAGAAGGCTATCTGAATATCCTATTGCTGGCAGGAGTGCGCCTGCTGGAATGCTCGTGCGGGCCTTGCATCGGCATGGGAGGTTCTCCCGTGTCCAAGGGCGTCAGCGTGCGTACCTTCAACCGCAATTTTGAAGGTCGTAGCGGCACCAAGGACGCACAAGCTTATTTGGTCAGCCCGCTTACTGCGGCCCACGCCGCCCTGAACGGCTGCTTTACCGATCCCGCCACATGGGGGCCAGCCCCCGCACAGCCCCAGCTTCCCCCCACAGTTCCCTCCATCCGTCATCTCTTCCTCACCCCTCCTGCCGCTGGCACCAAGGTGGAAGTGCTGTACGGCCCCAATATTGTACCCCTAGAAAAATTTGCCCCCCTGCCCGAGCACTTGACAGCCACGGTAGTCATCAAACTTCACGACAATATCACCACCGACCACATTATGCCCGCCGGCGCGGAAATTACCGCCCTGCGCTCCAACATTCCCGCCATTGCCGAACATGTCTTCGGTCGCGTGGACGCTGATTTTGTGGCGCGCGCTCGCCGTGAAGATGCGGGTATTATTGTGGCGGGCGAAAACTACGGGCAAGGCTCCAGCCGCGAACACGCCGCTTTGGCCCCCCGCCACCTCGGCATCCGTGCCGTGCTGGCCCGCTCACTGGCCCGCATTCACAGGGACAACTTGGTCAACTTTGGCATTCTGCCCCTCACCTTCGTAAATCCGGCCGATTATGACGCGATTACCGTGGGCGCAAAAATCACCCTGCACAGTGCCCATCTGCACAGCGGGCGTGCCTGCCAAGTGGAGGTTGCCGGTATTGGCCCCCTCATGGTACAGCATGACCTAAGCCCAAAAGAATGCGACATTATCCGCGCGGGTGGTCTGCTTAACTACGTAAAAAAATAATACTGTTATGGGGGGGGAGGCTCTGCCCCCCCTCATGTTTAGCTACTGCCACACTATTTACCGCAAGACCTACTATGACTTCAGAATTGCTGACAATGTTTTCAGATTCCACGTGGATCAATGAAGCCCTGCAGGCCGGAAATACTGGTTTGTGGCAAATTACGCTCAATCCCGACACCAAACAGGGAAGACTGTATGCCAACAACACCATGCTGCGGCTGCTCGGGCTTGAGCACCATCCCAGCCCTGAAGACTGTTACGCGTGGTGGTTTGGACGTGTGCAGGTAGATTATATCGAATACGTTACCCAAAATGTTATGCAGGCTTTTGCCGCACAGCAGCGGATTGAAGTGGAATACCCGTGGGATCACCCTCTCTGGGGCAAAATTTTTGTGCGCTGCGGGGGAAAACCAACCCCCTCCACCGACGGCCTTTTGCACCTTATGGGCTATCATCAGGATATTACTGAATTACACAGTACGCGCCAATCGCTGAAAGAAAGTCTTTCGAGCCTAGAAATGGCCTGTCACATCGGGAATATCGGCGTTTTCCAACTTCTGCCCACCAAAAAATCGTTTTCCATTGTGGCTAACTCGCTCTTTGCCGCGCAATTGGACGTAGATCTCCGCACTCCAGCCCCCCAATTGTGGGAAAGCATTGCCCAAAAACTCACCCCCCCGGTGCGGGAGCAGTGGCAAGCTCTCCCGTGCTGGGAAAAATGGCGAATCACAAACCGCACCACCTTGGAACTTTCCTACCAGCACCCTTTCAAGGGGATCTGTTGGATCAACCTCGTGTGCGAGTATTTTTTTGATGGGCCGCAAATCCTGCGCGCCGTGGGCTATGTGACAGATATCACCGTGCACAAAGAGCGGGAACTCCATCTGCAAAAAGCCAAGGAAATTGCCGAAGCCTCCAACCTGTCCAAGAGCATCTTCCTCGCCAATATGAGCCACGAAATCCGCACACCCATGAATGGTGTGCTCAACATGGCCCGCTTGGCACTGGGCACACAGCTTATGTCCAAGCAAAAGGATTATATTTCAAAGATTTACTCTTCCGCTAAAATCATGCTGCATATTCTTAATGACATTTTGGACTTCTCCAAAATAGAAGCCAACAAGATGGAAATTGAAAAGCGCATTTTCACCACCGGGCCGGAATTTACCGCCCTGCTGATCATGCTTCAGGAATGGTCGCACAATAAGGGCCTCAGCTTTGTCACCCATATTTCCCCCGAAATTCCCACCTATTTGATCGGCGACGACCTGCGAACGCGCCAAATACTGAACAATCTTGTCAGCAATGCCATTAAGTTTACCGAAAAAGGCAGTATTAAGCTCAACATAACCCTACTCTCCCAGATTGATGATCAGGTGCGCCTCGCCTTTACCGTGCAGGATACCGGCATCGGCATATCCGAAGCGGCCCAAAAAAAACTTTTCACCGCCTTTTCTCAGGTGGATCCCTCCATCACCCGCCGCTTTGGGGGCACGGGGCTCGGGCTTGCCATCAGTAACACCCTCGCCCAACTCATGGGGGGGAATATCACCGTTGCCAGCACGCTTGGTGGCGGCAGCACTTTCTGTCTCGAATTGCCCTTCACCGTACCTTCCGCCAAAGCGCTCGCCGACAACCATTCCCCAGAAATAAACATTCCCCGCGATTTCAGTGGAACACGCATCTTGATTGCCGAAGATAATGACATTAATCAGGAAATTATGGTGGCCCTGCTTGAAGAATTACATGCGGAATGTGTTGTCGCCAGCAATGGGCAGGAAGTTGTGGATATTTTCCGCGTGCAGCAGCATTTTGACTGTATTTTTATGGATATACAAATGCCGATCATGGACGGCTATACCGCCACGCAGGCTATCCGCGCGAGTGGCCTCCCCAATGCCAGCACCATCCCCATTATTGCCATGACCGCCAATGCCATGCGCGGCGATGACGAAAAAAGCCTCAATGCGGGCATGAACGCCCATCTGACCAAACCCGTGGAAATTGACGACCTCGCCCAAGCGCTGGCCCACTGGCTCATGCCCGAATACAGCTAAAGCATTTTTGATTCCAGACGCTCCCTCCGGCACTTTACGGCGAAATTGCGCTATAACGCTCCCGAGGCCCTGTATTTTATGGCCGCAGCGACAAAATTTTCGGCCCACTGCGGGGTAGCCGGAGCGTAGATGTGGGTGTAGGAAGCGAAGGTTTGCCGCAACAGCAAACCGTCTTTGCCTTGGCCCATCCCCGTGCCGGTGCTGAGTTGCAGGCTGGTGGGCAAGGTCGAAGCCATATTTTCCGCACAGGAATAATGAAATTCGTGTCCGCGCACACGGCTCCCCAGCGGGTGGAAGGGATTAGCGCCCGTGACAAGGCCTTCAACATAGCCAAGCCCTTGCGGCTTGGGATGAAAACGGGCACTCACGGGGAAAATATTTGCCATGGGATAGCTACGCCCGTCACGGAGGATTTCACGGGCCAATACCATGAACCCACCACACTCGGCATAGATGGGCATATGCGCCTGAGACAGAGCGCGAATATGGTTGACCTGAGGTGACTGGGAAAGTTCTTCGGCCACTTCTTCAGGAAAACCGCCCCCAAGATACAGGCCGTCGAGCTGCGGCCAAGGGGCGGCAGAAAGCACAGACACTTCAAGGAGTTCCGCCCCAGCGCGCTCAAGAGCCTCCAAATTTTCCGCGTAATAAAACCACAGGGCAGCGTCTTTGACATAGGCAATACGAACCTTGGCGCAAGGGGCGGGGGACGGTACGGCGGGCCAAAAAGCGGCACACGGCGCAAGAGGCGGCGCGGAACGGGCCAAGGCTAGAATGCGGGGCAAATCCGTATGGGCAGTGACCAAATCCGCCAGTTGATCAAGAATTTCATATGCCTGCACACTATCTACCTGAGCCACCAAACCCATGTGCCGTTCTGGAAGGGGATTATGGGCCAGCCGGGGCAGTGAACCGAGCACCGGAATGTTCGTATATTCTTCAATACACTGGCGGATAAGCGTGGCCTGACGGGGGGTAGCGAGCTGATTAAGCACAACGCCGCCGATGTGTACGGCGGGATCAAAGCTCGCCATGCCGTGAATGACGGCGGCAGCGGTGCGGGTCATCTTGGTGCAATCGAGAGAAAGCAGCACGGGGGCTTCTAGAGCGGCAGCCAAGGCCGCAGTTGAGCACGTACCCAGCAAGTCACGCCCGTCAAAAAGACCACGATTGCCCTCAATAAGGGCAAGGCTGGCCTGTGCCACAGGGCCAGCGCGCAAGGCGAGTAAGGAGCGCAAACGCGCGGCAGACAAAAAAAAGGGATCAAGGTTTGTAGCCGGATGAGCGGCAGCGCGGGAAAGCCACGCCGCGTCAATATAGTCCGGCCCTTTTTTACAGGGCACCACCCGCAAAGCCTCCCGCGCGAAGGCACGGCAAAGCCCAAGGGACAAGAGGGTTTTTCCAGCCCCACCGCGCAGGGCGGATATGACAATGCGAGGTATATGCATACGTATAAATAACTTTGGGGACAGAAGAAAAATCTCCCATCCCCAAAAAAATGGATGTTCACCGTCAAAGCGTTAGAACACGGTGGGACTAGCGCAGAGTATCTTTAAAAAACTCTAGTCTTCGCCTTCACTGTGCGCTTGTTTACCAGCGCCTTTCAGGCCGTACATGGTGGTGGAACCGGAAGACCAGTATTCCAGCACTTCGTCTTTCACCAATTGGGAAATAACTTTTTTGACTTCGCGGGGGCCTTTACCGGGAAATACTTCCAGGAAGTCGTTGAAGTAAAATTTCGACTTAGAACCAGACTTGCTTTGCAAGAAAGCAATGACTTCGTCTTTACCTTCACTCATACTCATCTCCTGCGATTTCAAGCTCTCCCTACCCGCGCGGGGCAGGGAGAGCGCTATAATCCGTTGTGTGATCGGGCTTAGAACTTAAACTGGGTGCTTTGACGCCAAGTGTAGTAAGCAGGATCACGGAAGTCGTCGATCAGGTGATGGGTAAACTTCAGACCGGTCAGCTTGAAGAAGCTTTCCCAGCCGATACGTTCAGCCCAAGCGCCCAGACGTTCGTATTTATTCGCGTTAGCGGCATACACTTCAAGAATGTGCTTCACCGTTTTGGTCAGTGTAGGCCAGCGGGGAGGTTCGTTCTTAATGTAGCCCACAACCACCTTCGAGAAGGCGGGCATGGAGAGACGGTTAGAAACCTTACCGCCCACCATAATGGCTACGCCGTCGCCTTCCCCGTCCGAAATGGGCAGAGCAGGACACATGGTGTAGCAGTTACCGCAATACATGCAGCGGTCATTCTTAATGCCAATGGTGTTTACCTTTTTGCCGTCGTGTTCCACTTTGGTAGGACGCACAGCGGCGGTGGGGCAAGCGGACACAGCCAAAGGAATTTCGCACAATTGGTCAGCCCATTCGTGGTCAATCATAGGAGGCTTGCGGTGGATACCCACCAAGCCGATGTCCGAACAGTGCACCGCACCACACATGTTGATACAACAGGCCAGCGAAATACGCACCGGAGCGGGCATACGCATGGACTGGAAGTCTGCAAAAACTTCGTCCATCACCGCTTTAACGGGGCCGGAGGCATCCGTTGCGGGGGTGTGACAGTGTACCCAACCTTGGGTATGGATGATGTTGCTTACGCCAGCGCCCGTACCGCCGATGGGGAACTTGAAGGAACCGCCATCAAACTTACGGCCTTTGAGGTCAGCGATCAAGGCCTTGAGGCCGGCTTCGCTGTCCACCATGAATTCAATGTTATTACGTGTGGTAAAACGCAGGTGACCACCACAATGTTTGTCAGCAATTTCGCAAATTTCGCGAATATGCGTCACAGACATCAAACGGGCTGCGCCACAACGCACGGTGTATACTTTGTCTCCGCCTTCAGCCACGTGCACCAGAACGCCGGGTTCCAGAATTTCGTGGTACAACCATTTGCCAAAGTTCTTGGCAATGTAGGGCGGAAAGAATTCATCGTATTTTTTCGGACCGATGTCGGTGATCCGATTTTCCATCGGTTTAGCGGGATTGTACCCGGAAGAAATAAAAGCCATGGTGTACTCCCCCTTTGGTTAGCGTTGGTGTCTTTTACGGTAAGCTTCGATGTCACGATCCCAGCCGCCGGGCACTTCTTCTTCTTTGAAGAAGATGTACGGGTTGTGGCGGGGTTGCAGCACGTGCTGGGGAGCCGCTTCAATTTCGGTCACTTCAAGCAGCTTCTGGAAGGACAGACGCTTCATGGTTTCGCCGAGACGTTCACGGTTTTTGCCTTCTTCCATCCACCAGTCCCAAATCTTTTCGATAACACCCTTTACTTCGTCATAGGGAGCTTCGGTTTCGATAAAGGGAACCAACAAAGAACCCATTTGCGCGCCGTCCAGCACGGGGGCTTTCGCGCCGCACAGGATGGAAGCGCCACGTTCGTCACCAATGTGCAAGGCAACGGGCATGGTATTGATGCAATGCATGCAACGCACGCATTCAGCGGTATTGATGGAAAGCTTCTTGCCGTCCCACTTCATACATTTGGAAGGACAAAGATTGACAACTTCTTTTTCGATGTCAAACTTGCCCCAATCACGGCTGGCATGAGCGCCCGCATTGGGTTTCAATTCGCCAGCGACATAGGCTTTGACCTGTTCGTGGTCAATTTTGATGTCGTCTTTCCACGTACCCACAACGGCAAAGTCCGAACGGGCCATGGCGCATACGCAACCGTTGGGGCAGCCGTCGAATTTGAACTTGAATTTGTAGGGGAAAGCCGGACGGTGCAATTCATCCTGATAGTCTTGGGTCAACTGATAGCACATATCCTGCGTATTATAGCAGGAGTATTCGCAACGGGCCTGACCAAGACAAGCTTCAGGGGTACGCAGGTTGGAGCCGGAACCGCCAAGGTCCACTTTCATTTCGTGGGTCAATTGGAAGAAAACTTCTTCCAATTGAGGGGTCTGGGTGCCCAGCAGCACGATGTCACCGGTGGAACCGTGCATATTGGTCAAGCCGGAACCGCGCAAGTCCCAAATGTCACAAAGTTCGTTAAGGAATTTTGTAGAATAGAATTTCGCAGCGGGTTGGGCCACACGCATGGTGTGAAAATGTGCAACACCGGGAAATTTTTCGGGCTGGTCACAGTAACGACCGATAACGCCGCCACCATAGCCAAAAACGCCCACGATTCCGCCATGCTTCCAGTGGGTTTCACCTTCGTTATACGAAAGTTCCAGAACCCCAAGAAGATCTTCGGGGCAGCTCGCAGGGATCTGATAATCTAGGCCTTTGGGATTTTTCGCCCGCATGGCCGCCTCTTGCTTGATGTCAGAGACGAAGCTGGGCCAAGGCCCGGATTCGAGCTGGTCCAACTTGGGGGTTGCATGTTTCGCCATTGCCTTACCTCCACATAGGTTTTGTAGTAACACGGCATACGCCGTGCGTCATTCAAACTGTTCCGCCACAAGGCGGGGTTCTGTAACTTTACGCGACCTCAAAAGCCTAACGTATTCTTTCGCCAAAGACAACTGTTTGATCAAAATTTCCCAAACCGCCGTATTTTGCTTTATTGTTCAGGGTAGCCACTTTTCTTTTTTCTGGCAAGCTTTTCT